>JASFJF010000251.1:0-6212 GCA_050122255.1 Desulfobacterales bacterium | reverse complement strand
CACGCTTGACACATATTTGGAATATATGTCAACTATAAATTCGAATTGCTCAACATCCTAACACCACCATTGTAAAAGGAGGAACTGTTAATGAAAAAACTTTTGCTTTTATCGCTTTGTCTTATTTTTTCCCTGTTAGCTTTTTCGGGTGCCTTGGCAAAAACCAAATGGGATCTGCACTTGAACTATCCGGCCGGTAACTTTCACTCCAAGGGGGCCCAAGAATTTGCCGACAAGGTAAAGGAAGCCACCAATGGGGAGCTGACGATTGTATTGCACCCCGGTGCGGCTCTCGGCTTCAAGGGGCCCGAGCTGCTACGGGCGCTAGCTGAAGGGCAACTCGTTATTGCTGAAGTTCCCACCGGCATGGTAGAAGGCGATGCTCCCACGCTGGCTTTGACAGCCCAGCCCTTCATTTCCACCAACGCCTTTGAGCAACGTTTATTGTATCAGCTGGCCAAACCAACATATGCCAATATTCTAAAAAAATTCAACCAGTTTACCCTGTATACCTCGGTATGGCCCTTTTCGGGCATCTATACCCAGCGGGCTATCAACAGCCAGTCAGACCTCAAGGGCCTGAAAATGCGGGTCTATGACGGCACCGGTCTCGCATTTGGCAAAGCGACCGGCATCGCGGCGCGCAAAATGCCTTTTAGCGAAGTCTATCCCGCCATGAAGGCCGGGCTTCTGGATTCCATGTACACTTCGTCAGTGTCCGGTGTAGATGCCAAAGCCTGGGAAGTTCTTAAATATTTTACGCCCATCAATATCGTCGGCCCGGTCAATATGATCAACGTTAACCTGGATGCCTGGAACAAGCTCCCCAAAGACATCCAGAAAACGGTGCTGGAAATTGCAGCGCAAATGGAAGACGATATGTGGAATCTGGCCGGCGACATGGACCGCAAAAGCCGGGAGAAATTGGTTACGCAGGGCATGAGTATCAAGCCCGTCAGCAATGAGTTCCGCGCTCAACTGGATGCCATCGGCAAGCAGCTGCGCGCTGAGTGGGCCAAAAAGGCGGGTGCCGACGCCCAGAAGATCTTAGAGGAATACGACCGGATCACGGGACGTTAGTTGTTGCCTTGCAGATTTTACATTTGAGCGGGTTCATGCCAATGCCTTGCCGGACCTGCTCATTTCCTTTATTCATCTGGTGGTGACATGATGAACATCCTGGTCCGGTGGATCGAATACCTCAGCAACTGGGTGGCCCGAATTTCTGCAGTCATGCTGGGGCTGATGACCTTATTGATCCTGCTTGAAATATTTCTCTGGAACCTATTTTCAAAAACCACGCTTATTGCCGATGAGTACTGCGCTTATGGCTTGGCCGCCATTATTTTTCTGGGTGCCGGTTACTGTCTCAAGGAAAAGGGGCATATTCGCATTACCATCGTGCTGGGCTTCCTGCCGCAAAAATTATCCAGAATCATAACCTTTGTTGCCACCGGCGTGACCATGCTTTTTATGGGGTATTTGTGGTGGTATCTGCTAAAAATGGTGCGGGCAGCCATCCACTATAATTCAACCTCGGGGACGCTGACCAATACCCCCTTGTGGATACCACAGGTGGTGATGCTCATCGGAGCAGCCTGTTTTTTGCTGCAACTGTTTGCCACGACTGTTAAAACTTATGAGGCCATCAATACAGGGGAGGAAGTCGTCTAATGGAAGCAAACCTGATGATGGCGCTGGTCGTGTTTGGCATTTTGTTTTTGACTCTGGCTGCCGGTATCTGGGTCGGATTTTCGCTATTCATCGTCGGCTTTATGGGGATGCTGATATATAGCCCCTTGCCGGCCGGCAACAACATGGCATCGTCGGTATGGGCGACGATTGAAAAATGGGAATATGTGGCCTTGCCGCTGTTTATTCTCATGGGTGAAATCCTGTATCGCTCGGGGATATCCGAAAAGCTCTTTAAATCCCTGGTTCCCTGGCTCTACCGGCTTCCCGGTGGCTTATTGCTGATGAACATTGTTTCATGTACGTTGTTTGCAGCGGTATCCGGTTCCAGCGCGGCCACCACCGCGACGGTTGGCCGCATCACCTTGGCCGAATTTGACAAGCTGGGCTACGACCGGCGCCTGGCCATGGGGTCGTTGGCCGGAGCGGGCACCTTAGGGTTTTTGATTCCGCCGTCGTTGATCATGATTGTTTATGCCATTTTGGCAGAGGTGTCGATTGGCAAGATGTTTATGGCCGGCATCCTGCCGGGTTTGCTTCTTTCAGGCATTTACTCCTGCTATATCATATATCGCGGCATCCGCAATCCAGCGATTGCGCCCCGAACCCAGGAAAGCTACAGCTGGAAAGAGCGGCTGGTGGGCCTCAAAGATTTGGCGCCGACGTTGATTTTAATTCTGATGGTTTTGGGAAGCATTTATGGCGGTGTGGCCACCCCGACCGAGGCAGCGGCATTGGGGGTTTTGGGTGCTACAGTGTTCGCCTTTATCAACCGTCAGATGAATTTGAAGATTTTATTTGAATGCCTGCTGGGCGCGGTCAAAACCAATGCCATGATTATGATGATCGTGGTAGGAGCCGGTTTTCTGTCCCGGGTCATGGGATTTTTGGGCATTCCGGCAGCCATCACCCGGACGATTACCGAACTGGGTCTTTCCCCTTATATGCTCATGATCCTGCTGGGCCTCTTTTACGTTATCCTCGGTTGCCTGCTGGATGGGTTTTCCATTGTGGTAATGACGCTGCCGATTGCCCTGCCTATGGTTACGGCCGCCGGTTTTGATCCCATCTGGTTCGGTATTTACCTGATCCTGATGGTGGAAGTCAGCCAGATTACACCGCCGGTCGGTTTCAACCTCTTCGTTATTCAGGGCCTGACCGACGAGCCGATTGTGAAGGTGGCCAAGTACGCATTACCTTTTTTCTTTTTAATGCTCCTGACAACCGCCATCCTGACAATTTTTCCGAAAATTGCTCTGTATCTTCCCAATTTGATGACCATTAAATAGGCCTCCTTCAGGATCAAAGCGCTGGTATGTGAAAGGAGAGACATGACAGTGAAAAGAATTGACCTTAACTGCGACATGGGAGAGAGCTTTGGTGCCTACAAACTAGGCATGGATGAAGCGGTTATTCAATACATCACGTCCGCCAATATCGCCTGCGCCTGGCATGCCGGGGATCCTGCTGTGATGAATCACACAGTTGCTATCGCCGTTGAACATGGCGTCGGTGTGGGTGCTCATCCGGGCTACCCAGATTTGATGGGTTTTGGCCGTCGCAACATGGATTGCACCATGGATGAGCTCCGCAATTACGTCATTTATCAGGTCGGTGCTCTGCAAGCGTTTTGCAGCGCCCACGGGACTCTCCTGCAGCACGTCAAACCGCACGGTGCGCTGTATCTGACCGCCGTTGAAAATGAAGATGTCGCCCGGGCAGTTGCCGAGGCCATCGTACAGGTCAATCCCGATCTGTTGTACGTGGCGCTGGCCGGTGCTAAAGGAAAACTCATGACCCGTATCGGCCAGGAAGTAGGACTTAAAGTGGCATACGAAGCATTTCCGGACCGGGCTTACAGCTCCGAAGGGACCCTGGTGTCACGGCGCCAACCCGGCGCGGTCATCAAAGATCCCCAGGCGGTTGCGGAAAGAGCGTTGCGAATGGTTCAAGAAGGGGTTGTCATTGCAGCTGACGGGTCGACCATCCCGCTTGAAGCCCAAACGCTATGTGTGCACGGCGATAACCCCAAAGCAATAGACCTCGTCCGCAGCATTCGGGATACACTCGAAGCCGATGGGGTGGCGGTAACACCTATGGGAAAGGAATCATAGCCGCCATGCATAACGGTTTGTTTAAAAAAGCGCGCTTTCGCACGGCAGGTGATCGTGGCCTTCTGGTAGAATACGGCGATGTCATCGATCCGGCAGTCAACAACAAGGTTCGGTCCATGGCCATTGCTATCGAAGACAAGCCCCTCAAAGGCGTAATTGAAGTCATTCCGACATACCGCTCTTTGTTGATGATTTACGACCCTGTGATGATCGATCCCGCCGAACTTCAAAAAATGCTTATATCATTAGAGGCCCGTCTGGGAGACATCAAAATTCCACCGCCCCGTACGGTTGAAATTCCTGTCTGTTATGGCGGTGAGTTTGGACCAGACATTGACACGGTTGCCAACACCAACCAGTTGACGGTATCCGACGTCATCAAACTGCATTGCGAACCGGAATACCTGATCTACATGGTGGGGTTTACGCCGGGTTTTCCTTTTCTGGGGGGTCTTTCGGATAAGCTGCACACGCCTCGTCTGGAGACACCCCGCACGCTGGTTCCGGAAGGATCGGTAGGGATTGCCAACAATCAGACCGGCATCTATCCGATCGTCAGCCCCGGCGGCTGGCAGCTGATCGGCCGTACGCCGGTCAAACTGTTCGCCCCTGAGCGCGACAATCCCTTTCTTTATCAGGCCGGCGATCGCATCAAATTCAAACCCATCAGTGCCAAAGCTTACACGCGCTGGGTTGAAAAGGAGGCTCAATCGTGAAGGTATTTTCGGTACTGGCACCTGGGGGCTACACAACCATTCAGGATGAAGGGCGATACGGCTACCAGCAAATGGGCATTCCGGTGTCAGGCGTCTTGGATGCCTTCGCCTTCCATTGTGCCAACCTGCTGGTGGGCAATCCGAAAAACAGCGCCGTTATGGAGATGACGGTGATGGGTCCGCGACTTGAAATTCTGTCATCAGCCGATCTAGCCGTGGCCGGCGCTGACATTAAAATGACATTGAATGATCAACTTATGCAAACCTGGGCCTCATTTAGCGTCAAACCGGGCGATGTGCTGGACATTCAGCAGGTAAGGAGCGGCTGCCGGGCTTATCTGGCTGTCAGCGGCGGTATCGATGTGCCGGCCGTGATGGGCAGCCGGTCGACCTATGTTGGCGCCAATATTGGTGGCTACCAGGGGCGGGTACTCAAAGCCGGGGATGCCATCAAATGCGGCCAGGGCAAACGCCTCGCTATCCCTCGGCAAATGCCGGCGGATTTGATACCTGCATATCCTCCTGAACTGATCATTCGCGTGATCCCCGGTCCACAGGATGATTTTTTTAAGGAGGGCCTGGAGGTTCTCTTTCAATCGGATTTTATGGTCAGTACCAAGGCCGATCGCATGGGTTACCGGCTGCAGGGGTCGCCGGTTAAAATCCGCCAAGGGATGCCCAAGAGCATCATCTCAGAACCGACCATGCCGGGAGGCGTTCAAATCCCGGCGGACGAGCAGCCGATCATTTTAATGGTTGAGCAAACGGTCGGGGGCTATACCAAGATCGTGACGGTTATCTCGGTGGATTTGCCCCGGGTGGCTCAGGCGACTCCCGGAGACACCATCCGTTTTGAGAAGGTTTCTCTTGAAACGGCGCATGCCCTCTATCAGGAGCAGCAAAAAAAACTGCAGGATATAAAAGCAAAGCTATCGGATCAGTGAAAACGCGCCAGGCCCGTGCGGCCACGTGTTTTGGCACTAAATGATGGTTTGTGCAATAAATTCAAACTATAACGACCTCATCCGGAAACCGGCCGAATTGTTCTAATCCGTTGTCTGTAACCACATGCGTGTTTTCAACGCCCACCACGCCCTTTTCGGGGAAAATGAGCTTGGGCTCCAGCGCCAGGGTCATGCCCGTCTGAAGTTCCAGTCCCTGACCGGCCGCCAGAAACGGATATTCATCCAGCTCGATGCCGACCCCATGCCCGACAAATCGAATCCGTTCCTTGCCGACACCCATAAAATGTTCATCGTATCCTCTGCTGCGCGTCCATTCCAGGGCCAGATCATAGATCGCACCGCAGGGCACACCGGGTTTGGCTTCCTGTTTGATCAGATTCTGCAGCTCGATCATAGCGGCATGCGCCGCCATTAAGTCATCGGGCAGTTCCCCGATTGAGAAAATACGCGCATGGTCTGAATAATAACCGTTTAGTGCAAAGACATAATCGACCAATACCGGTTCATGCGCTTGAATGGGACGAAACCCCGGGCCCTGGGCCACCGACGGACTGGCGCCGGTGCCGCCGGTGGGCGAAGACAGAAAACTGGGCACGGCTCCGGAGGGCCCGGCCAACAGGTGTCCGTAAAACATTTCACTGCCCCACAGCCGCATGCGCACAACCCCCTGATGGCCCCGTTTGCGAGCCTCGGCTTCCACCAGACCGGCCAGCTCCAGCTCGGTT
>JASFJF010000250.1:0-6215 GCA_050122255.1 Desulfobacterales bacterium | reverse complement strand
GGGATACGTCCATTCCACAACTATGTCCTTTGAATTATACATCGGCCGTCGTTATCTGCGGGCCAAACAAAAACAAGCCTTTGTTTCGCTGATTACCATTCTTTCCATTGCGGGCGTGATGGTGGGGGTGATGGCGTTGATTGTTGTGATTGCCGTGATGACCGGTTTTGATGCCGATCTTAAAGCGCGGATCTTGGGTGGGCAATCCCAGGTGATGCTCATGCGCCACGGTGGTGAGTTTAAAGATTACCGTGCAGTTTTATCAAAGGTGGAGAAAACATCGGGCGTTGAAGCCGCAACGCCGTTTATCGTCACCCAGGCCATGCTGCGTTCCAAATCCGGCGCCGCTGGCGTTGTTATTCGCGGAATCGATCCAGCTACTGCCGGCCGCGTGATGACAACCTTGGCACAGGTGACGCTGCCGACTTTTTCACCGACTGAATTTGCCCAACAGACTTCTCCTTCCGAACCTGGCATTGTTCTGGGCAAGGAATTGGCCCGTAACCTGGGTGTCATTGAAGGCGACCGGATATATCTTATTTCGGCTCATGGCATGCTGTCACCCATTGGACACCTTCCGGCAATGAAACAGTTCAAGGTTACCGGATTTTTTCAATCCGGCATGTATGAATATGACCAGACCTTTGCGTTTATTCATATCAATGATGCCCAGAGGATGCTGCGCATGGGGGATTCGGTGACCGGCATCGATATTCGGGTCGACGATATTTACGCAGCGCGAGCAATTGCCGAAAAAATTATTGCCGAGCTCGGTTTTCCTTACTGGGCGCGTGATTGGATGCAAATGAATCAAAATTTATTTCGGGCGCTTAAAATGGAACGCTGGGTGATGGCCATCATTTTGATATTGATCGTCTTAGTAGCCGCATTCAACATCGCCAGCAGCTTAATCATGCTGGTGATGGGAAAAACGCGTGATATTGCCATTTTAAAAGCGATGGGCGCCACCAATGGAAGCATTCGAAAAATTTTTGTTTTCAATGGAATGGTCATCGGTGCCATCGGCACCTTTTTGGGGCTGTGTCTGGGCCTTGTGCTCTGTTTCATTCTAAAACATTACGATATTTATGAATTAACCGGTGATATCTATTACTTTACGACCACGCTTCCAGTAAAGATCGAGATATTTTGGATTTTGGGGATCATGGCGGCAGCCATGCTTATCTGTTTTCTGGCAACGCTTTATCCTGCGCGGCAAGCGGCCAAACTGGATCCGGTGGAGGCCATTCGGTATGGCTGATTCAAAGCCTTATGACAATTCAAAGCGGCCCGCAGCAGTGGGCCGCCCCAGCGCCCAGACCGTCAGCTGGATCCGAGCGAGGAAGCTGGTGAAAAGCTTTCGAAACGGTGGGGTCAGCATTGACGTCTTACGGAGTGTCGGGCTTAATTTATCCATCGGCGAGTCGGTTGCTATAGTTGGCGCATCGGGGATCGGTAAATCGACATTGCTACACATACTCGGCACCCTCGATCGGCCGGATAGTGGAACTTTAGAGTTTAAAGGTGAAGACGTTTTTCAATACGATGAAATCAAGCTGGCCCAATTCCGCAACCAAACCATCGGTTTCGTATTCCAATTTCATCATTTGCTGCCGGAATTTAGCGCCCTGGAAAATACCATGATGCCGGCTCTGATCAGTGGCTCAAGCAAACCGGAAGCAGCTGCATTGGCTGAAGAAATATTGGTCCGGGTTGGTTTGCAGGATCGACTCAGCCATCGGGTCGGCAAGCTTTCGGGCGGTGAGCAGCAGCGCGTGGCCCTCGCCAGAGCACTGGTTTTAAAACCGGCAATTTTGCTGGCAGATGAGCCCACCGGCAATTTAGACAATGACAACAGCGACCAGGTGCATCAACTGATACTGGAACTCAATCAGGAACTTTCCATGACCCTGGTTGTCGTGACCCACAATATGGAGCTGGCTTCATACATGTCTCGCTGCGTTACGATAACCGAAGGACAACTGCAAAACGTATAATAAATCACAGGGGCGATTACCATGACCGGATATTGTTGAAGATTTGCAATACATCCGAAACCTATTCGACAAGATGGGCTTATCTATATACTGAGATTAAATGGTCAAACACGATTCAGCCTTTTTTAAAGTGTGGCGTTCATATAATATCCAGGTGATCAAAAGAAAATGTTTGGTCATTATCGCCGTACTGTCAATATGCCTGCAAACGGCACACGCTCAACAACCGCCGAGTGTTGTCATTTTGCCTTTTAAAATATTCTCTGCAGATGATCTAACCTATTTACAATCGGAGATCCCATCGGCGTTAAAAAATTCGCTTGAGCAATCCGGCGCAAGGGTTTTGCTGATCGATCCGATTTCAGAGCCCGAATGGGAAAAGCGAGTTGGCAGTATCGAAGAGATCCAGAGCCTTCGCATTCAGACCGGAGCCGATCATGTTATCTGGGGTAGCCTCACCTGGATCGGACAGCAGTTTAGTCTTGACTTGAAAGTGTATGATACAGCTTCCAAAAGGCCTCGACCTTTTGCAGTTGAAGGTAAGGGAATTGAAAATTTGCCGGCTGCAGTAGACAAACTTGTGCAAGATTTGATCCTGATGATATTTAAACGCCAGAAAATTCTGGCCATCAATGTTGAAGGCAATCGCCGGATCGAGGCTGAAGCCATAAAAAGGGTTGTCAAGACGCAACCCGGGGACATATATAATCTGAAAAGTCTTTCCGGTGATCTTAAAGCTATTTATGCAATGGGTTATTTTGATGATATTCGAATTATGGCGGATTCGCAGCCGGATGGAATCAGTGTCACTTTTAAGATCAAGGAAAAACCGACTCTGCGCAAGGTAAGTTTCAGCGGTTCTCGCTGGGCATTTAAGGATGAGGAAATCGAGGAAGTCATTACAGCCAAAAGGGGTAGCATATTAAATATCAATGTAATCCAAAATGACATGGATCGAATTACAGAACTGTACAAAGAAGAAAATTACCACAATGTTAAAGTGGGCTATAAAATTGATGAACGCAAAGACAATCAGGCCGATTTGGAGTACATCATTGACGGAGGTGAAAAATTTCAAATTGAAAGAATAAACTTTGAGGGCAACTCGGCTTTTTCAGATAAACAGCTTAAGCGCCAGATGACGACCGCTGAGACAAATATCTTATCCTGGTTCACCAGCGCCGGTGACCTAAATGAGAATAATCTTGAACAAGATGTTGCCAAGTTATCTTCCTTTTATAAAAATAACGGATACATGCAGGCGCGGGTGGGAGAACCGGTGGTAAATTTCGTCGGCAACGAAATAGAAATCACCATAAAAATTGACGAAGGGCCACGCTTTAAGGTCGGTAAAGTCGCTGTGACCGGTGATTTGATTCTGCCGGCAGAAAAATTGAGTGCCAGCCTTAATATTAGCCAGGAAGAGTTTTACAATCGTGAAACATTACGGAACGATGTTCTGACAATCACTGACCTGTATGCCAACCGCGGTTTTGCGTATGTAGACGTTGCACCCAGCGTCGACGAGGATTCTGAAAAACGGGTTGTTGATATTACCTTTGATATTAAAAAGAACCAGGAGGTATACTTTGAAGAAATTATTATCTCAGGTAATACCAAAACGCGCGATAAAGTCATTCGCCGGCAGTTGCACGTTTACGAACAGGAGCGTTTCAGTTCACGGCGGCTTAAGCGCAGCGTTCGCAATCTGTATCGTCTGGATTTCTTCGAAGATGTCAAAGTCGACACGACAAAGGGCAGTGCCGACGACAAGATGGTCCTGAAAATAGATGTTACCGAAAAACCGACCGGCGCTTTCAGCTTTGGGGCCGGTTACGGAAATGCCGATTTGTTTTATGGGACAGCTTCTATTGCTGAGCGCAATCTTTTCGGCCGGGGGCAACGGCTCGAGCTTAAAGCTTCTCTGGGCAGTAAAACTCAAAATGTTAATCTTTCTTTTACCGAGCCCTATATCTACGATATTCCGCTGAGCGGCACGCTTAGCTTATATAACTGGCAATACAACTATGACGAATATGATAAGAACAGTTTCGGCAGCGGGCTCAGTTTCAGTTATCCGATTTTTAATTATACCCGTGCGCGGTTAGGCTACGTATACGATTTGGCCAAAATTACCAATATCGATGATAATGCACCCAACTCCATCAAGGAGTTGAAAGGCAAAAATACAAAAAGCAGTGTCATAACAGGACTGCAGTATGATTCGCGCGATAACCTCTTTGTTCCTTCGGAAGGTGCCAGTCATGGATTTTCTTTTGAATTTGCCGGCTTGGGTGGTGATATTGGCTTCATGAAATACGTAGCCGATACCGCATTTTACATCCCTTTGTTCTGGGAATTTGTGGTGTCGCCCCATTTAGAAGCCGGTTATGTCAATAAGACCCGGGATAAAAAACTGCCCGACTATGAAAAGTTTTACTTAGGCGGAATTGGATCGCTGCGCGGATTCAAACGCGACGATCTGGCACCGGTGGACAGCGACGGCAACGCCGTTGGGGGCGATATGTACGTACAGTTCAACCTGGATCTGACATTTCCGCTGGTTAAATCTCAGGGGGTATTTGGCGGCATTTTTTTTGATACCGGTCGAGTATACGGTGAAGATGAGACGATCGAATTTAACCCCTCCGACCTGCGGCAAAGCGCGGGCCTGGGTATACGCTGGTTGTCTCCGATGGGACCCGTGCGTCTGGAATACGGATGGATCCTTGACCCAGAAGACACCGACTCCGGACCGGGCAATTGGGAGTTTTCGATGGCATCCGCTTTTTAAAAGGCGTGAAGCCTAATATACCTGACCCTAAACGAATTTCTCAATCAATCAGGGGGAAAAGAATGCGAATATTGAATATGACCCAAGCGATTCTCATCGGCCTTTTATGTCTGGTTCCGCCCGGTTTAGCTTTAGCGGCTGACGTTGCAAAAATAGGCACAGTAGACATCCAGCGAATAATGAGCACATCCGAGCAAGGAAAGGCGGCCAAGGCGCAGATAAAGGCGCAGAGTGACAAAATGACAGTTGCATTGAAAGAAAAAGGTGCCGAGATAGAAGAGCTAAAAAAACAGATAGAACGCGAGTCAATGGTGATGAGCAAGGAAAAGCGTGAGGAAAAGGAAAGGGAATTTCGAATTAAACTCAACGACCTCAAAACATTAGAGAAGCGTTATCGAGGCGAATTACAGGCGATGGAAAAAAAGCTGGCAGGTGATATACGCAAAGCGGTATTCAAACTGGTAGAGGAAATTGGAAAGAAAGAAGGATATTTGCTCATCATAAATAATTTTAACATAATGTATGCGCCAGCCTCAATCGACATTACCGATAAAATAATCAAAGAGCTTAATGCACGCTTTAAGAAGTAATCCGCTAATAAAGGCTGAAAGCTATTTTTGTTTTTACGGGATGCAAGCAAGACCCAAAAAGCAGCCGGAGACATAATGGAAAAACGATATGACGTTCAGGCCATCATGAGTTTTTTGCCCCATCGGTATCCGTTTATTCTGGTAGACCGGATTCTGGAATTGGTGCCGGGTGAAACAATTACCGCCCTCAAGAATGTTACCATTAACGAACCCTTTTTTCAGGGGCATTTTCCGACGTATCCGATTATGCCGGGGGTTTTGATTGTGGAAGCCATGGCTCAGGCTGCAGGCGTTCTTGCGCTTGAATCGATGCCAGAGGATAAACAAGGCCGGCCGGTCTTTTTTATGGGGCTGGACAAAGTTAAATTCAGAAAGCCGGTTGTCCCCGGTGATCAGTTGTTAATAGAGGTTCAAATTTTAAAGTCCCGATCAAATATCGTCAAAGCTTCTGCCAAAGCGCTGGTTGAAGGCAATGTTGTTGCTGAGGCCGAAATTATGGCTACGCTCGGGTAAAATCCTTTTTGGTCTTTTCAAATTTGCTCCCTATTTTGCAGCGGCATCTTATCCCAGCCGGCCTCGCCCTTTACGACGATATGGTCAGGTATGGCGTTCCCACCAGCCTGCATTGATTTCAAACTTGAAAATGCAAATACCGTTACTGATAAATAAATATATATTCAAGGAATTTATTTCGCCGTTTGTCATAGGCGTATTATTTTTTACTTTTATATTCCTGATGGCCGAGCTGATTCAAATTACCAACTGGATCGTAAATTACAATATCAATTTGTTCACCGTTTTACGGATGATTATTTACCAGACTCCCTATTTTTT
>JASFJF010000249.1:0-6217 GCA_050122255.1 Desulfobacterales bacterium | reverse complement strand
GGGGCTTTTGATGAGCGTGCCGATGTCAAAATCAAATTGATAGTTGGGTTTTCTGGCAACTGGATTCATTTTACCCGCAAGCCATATTCATGTTGAAAAAGGCCGAACCTGTAAAAGGCCAAAAGAAGCGCCTTCATACCATAATCAAATTCGTCGCACAAGCCAAAATTTTAGTTAAAGTTTTACTTTAATGGAATTATTTCAGATTTGCGTAAGGCTTCTTTTCAGCTTTTTTTCTCGACTGAAAAATTTCTGATACTGCACCATTTTGGCATAGGCGCCCACCGCCCGTTCCGGAGTTGGAAAAAACACTCCCTTAAATTCATGGTTTTTATGAGGATAGACTGTCTGGTGTTTTTCATCCGGCAGCATGCTGACACCGAAAACCGGCTTACGATAGGTTTCCATTAAGGCGATAATCTGAGCAATATAATCTTTTTCAAATTGCTTAAATTCTGCATGAACTTTTTGGATGAAGTCAGCTGAATAAGTGGGATCGGCCTTTAATACCGACGCCCCATGGTTTTTAAGCACCTGCCGTCGGCCGACAATTCCCAGATTAATAACGGCATCACAGCCCTCCCATTTCAGCAGCAGTTCAAGAACCGCTCTGGGAATACCCGGATCGTGTTCACCTACCAGATCAATGGGATTAGAACGGCTCCAGTAGGGGGGCAGAATCTGATCGATGGCTCCTATAATATCTGCAGAAAGCTCGATCACATCCAAGCCGAACCGAGCGCACAGATCGGCGGTTACCACCCCCCAGCCGCCTCCCAGAGTCATGATGGCCGCTCGATTGCCTTCGGGCAATGGTAGTGATGAAAAAGCCGCTCCCAGATCAAGCAGCTCCATGGGAACATCAACTTTAACAATGCCGGCCTGTCGGCAGACGGCATTAAAGACCCGTCTGTCGGTGGTCAGTGCTCCGGTGTGGCTGGCGGCAGCGCGCTTGCCGGATTGGCTTTCGCCACCCTTGAGGAGCACGATCGGCTTTTTACGACCCACCCGCCGTGCGCCTTCAAAGAAACGCCGCCCGTTTTTGACGCTTTCCACGTACAATACCGCCGTGCGGGTCAGGGTGTCTACTTCCAGTCCATCCAGGTAATCTTCAATGCACATCATGGCTTCATTGCCTGAACCGCAGAAACCGCGAATGCCGATGCCCTGTTGCTCAGCAAATGCCAGCAGTTGCACTCCCATATTACCGGATTGAGAAACCATGGTGGTCGAGCCGGCCGTGGGTTTGGTGGGAAACCCGGTACAGTAAAAATTGATATGCGGGTTACAAATACCCATGGTGTTGGGGCCCAGGATTAAAATGCCGGCTTTGCGGGCAGCCTTTACCAGTTTGGCTTCCAATTTCCTGCCTTCTTGGCCGGTTTCGCCAAATCCCGAGGAAATCAGCAACATATTCTTGACACCTTTTTGCTCCAGCTGGGGAATGAGGTCCAGCACCCCGGCAGCCGGGATGGTGACGACTGCCAGGTCAATTGGATCATCGATATCACAGATGCTCGGATAGGTTTTGCGGCCGGCAATGGTGTCTGTTTTGGGATTGACCAGGAAAACCCTGCCTTTGTATCCGCCACTGATGGTGTTGGCCATTAGCATGTGGCCCCATTTGCCCATCTGGGCCGAGGCCCCAATAAAAGCGATGGATTTGGGATAAAAGATGGCACCGATGGCGTCCGGTGAGACAGGCGGCGGTAAAGGGCGTTCTTCATCTGGCTTGCTTCCGGAAACCATTAGCGCGTCTACGGCCCATAGCCTGCCATCAGAAGATGCCAGCAGGGGGTTGATATCGATCTCGCAAATTTGGGGAAGGGCCACGGCGATACGCGACAGACCCATAAGGATTTGGATGATTTGCTGGCGATGGATCGCTTTCTCGCCACGATAGGGTCCCAGCAAGGCCTTGGCCCGTATTTCGGTCAGCATTTCTTCTGCATCGGTTTCGGTGATCGGTGCCAGCCGAAAGCTCACATCTGCCAGTGCTTCGGTGAATACTCCGCCGATACCGAACATCACAACCGTTCCAAACTGGGGATCGCGAAACAAGCCGGCCACCAGCTCTCTTTTGCCCTGAATGTGCGGCTGAACGACAAACCCTTCCAGTTCACCAGCGCCCGATTTTTTCAGGGTATTCACTGCCGTTTCAACCGCCTGTCGATTGGGTATGTTCAGCTTCACCAATCCGCTTTCGGTTTTATGCATCAAAGTGCGCCCCAGCCCTTTGATGACCACTGGATAGCCAAATGCTTCGGCCGCGCGGACAGCTTGCGCTTTATCTTCAGCAATCGCTTCTGGAACGACCGGAATGCTAAATTTTTTCAAAAGGGCTTTGGCTTCAACCTCGTTGATGCCCTTTTGGGCTCCTTTTCGAATCGCTATCAACAGGTGCTTTACATCCATGATCAACTCCACAAATCGCGCACAACAAACCTTTTTGATTTGAAACGTTTGAAGTGGTACGGGTTATCAAGGTTGCGTCCAGAATGCCAATGGATAACCTGCCCAATCCCGCGCGGTCAAGTACAATAAAAAAATAATTGTAGTTTCCTTACGATGGGCTTTATGCTATTGAATATGCCGTTAATATAAAGTTATCATTGAGTATTTGACGATTTTGCGGAAGGAAGATGCTATGCGGATTGGAATTGGCTATGATATCCACCGTCTCGTAAAGGGGCGCCCTCTCATCCTCGGCGGCGTATCCATTGCCTATGAAAAGGGCTTGCTGGGCCATTCAGACGCCGATGTGCTCACTCACGCCATTTGCGATGCATTGCTCGGAGCTGCCGGTTTGGGTGATATCGGTACCCATTTCCCAGACAGCGACCCCCAATATAAAGATATCTCCAGCCTGAAGCTCTTGATTGAAAGCTGTCGACTGTTGACAGACAACGGATTTCGGATCGTCAATTTGGATGCCACCCTGCTTGCCGAGGCGCCCAAATTGGCGCCTCACCGACAGAACATGCAAACCAAACTGGCTGATGCTATGAACATCAGTCCGGCTGAAATCAACATCAAGGCGACAACCACCGAGGGCCTGGGTATAGTTGGCAAAGGGGAGGGCATCGCGGCAATGTGTATTGCTCTGATTGATTAAACAGCCAGACTGATTAATTTACCGTAGTTTGTTTTGTTCATATTTTGAAAGCCGTTTTTGGTTATGACTGCATTTAAACTAGTATCCGATTTTAAACCGACCGGCGACCAGCCCGCAGCGATCGATTCGCTGAGCCGCAACATAAAGGAAGGGTGGCGTCACAATGTATTGCTGGGAGTTACGGGATCGGGCAAAACGTTTACAATGGCCCATGTCATTGCCCGGGTCAACAAGCCGACGCTCGTGCTGGCGCCGAACAAAACCCTGGCCGCCCAGCTGTACAACGAGTTCAAACAGTTGTTTCCGGAAAACGCCGTCGAATATTTTGTCAGCTATTACGATTATTACCAGCCCGAAGCGTATATTCCTTCCACCGACACTTACATTCAGAAAGATTCATCCATCAACGACATGATCGACAAACTGCGCCATTCAGCCACCCGTTCGGTTTTGTCACGCAGAGACATCGTGGTAGTCGCCAGCGTGTCCTGTATTTTCGGCCTGGGCGCACCGGAAGATTATCTGGCAATGCGGGTGGATGTTGAAACCGATATGGAATTTTCACGGGATTCGCTGCTGTACGATTTGATATCAATGCACTACGAGCGCAAAGACGTTGATTTTTACCGTGGTACTTTTCGGGTGCGGGGTGACCGGGTTGAAATTTTTCCAGCCTACGAAGAAGACCTCGCCATCCGTATCGATTTTTTTGGTGACCAAGTTGAAAGCATTGCATTTTTTGATGCCCTCAGAGGCAAGGTTCTCAATCGTTTAAAGCGGGTTACCATTTTTCCGGCCAGCCATTATGTGACGTCCAGAGTCACCCGCAAAAAAGCGGTCGAAACGATACAGAGCGAGCTTAAAGACCGCATCCACTACTTTAGAAATGAAAACAAACTCATCGAGGCTCAGCGCATCGAAGAACGCACGCAGTTTGACCTTGAAATGATGCAGGAACTGGGTTACTGCCACGGGATTGAAAATTATTCCAGGCATCTGACCGGGCGAAAACCCGGCGCACCCCCGCCGACTTTGCTCAGTTATTTTCCACAGGACTATCTGTTGTTTGTTGACGAAAGTCACATCGCCATTCCCCAGTTGCGCGGGATGTATCGCGGTGATCGCTCTCGCAAAGAAACCCTGGTCGAATATGGTTTTCGTCTACCGTCAGCACTCGATAACCGTCCGCTTAAATTTGAAGAATCCAAGGCTCGCATTTCTCAGGTGGTATACGTCTCAGCCACCCCGGCTGAATATGAATTGTCGCAAGCAAAAGATGCGGTCGTTGAACTGATTGTCCGCCCGACCGGTTTGATCGATCCGAAAGTGATGGTCCGCAGCGCTCAAAATCAAGTGGATGACCTCTATGAAGAAATTTTAAAACGCCAAAGGCGCAACGAACGGGTACTGGTCACCACCTTGACCAAACGAATGGCCGAAGACCTGACCGAATATTATGCGGATTTAGGTGTTCGCGTTCGATATCTGCATTCGGACATCAATACGCTTGAGCGCATGGATATTATTCAAGATTTGCGACGGGGAGAATTTGACGTGCTGGTTGGAATTAATCTGCTGCGCGAAGGTTTGGACATCCCCGAAGTGTCCCTGGTGGCGATCCTGGATGCCGATAAAGAAGGGTTTTTACGGTCAACACGTTCACTGATTCAAACCTTTGGCCGGGCAGCTCGAAATGCCCGCGGAGCGGTTCTGTTGTACGCCGACACCATAACGCGTTCCATGCGCCAGGCCATGGATGAAACCCGCCGACGCCGAAAAATCCAACACGCATACAATGAACAACACGGGATTACACCCCAAACCATTCGTAAGGAAGTGACCCAGATTTTTGACTTCGCCAAAGAGGACACGGCCGCTCCCAAATATCAAGTGGCAGATGATGTCAGCGAATACAAATCTTTGGACGACATGGATACACTCATTAAATCGCTGGAAAGCGAAATGCACGCAGCGGCCCAGGCTCTGGAATTTGAGCAAGCGGCTGCATTACGCGACCAAATTCAAAAGCTGAAGAAACTGATTGTATTCGAGGTATGAAGAAATTAGAACAAAATTCAAAGCAAGAAGCCCTTAACCTGACCGACAAACTCGCCCGCATTCCGCATGAATCCGGCGTGTATATGCTAAAAGATGACAAAGACGCCATTATTTATGTCGGCAAAGCACGAGATTTAAGAAAACGCCTGGCAGCCTATTTTAAAAACAGCCGTCATACCGATATGAAGACCGGAGTGCTCGTCAAGAAGATTGTCGATTTTGATACCATCATTACCGGCAATGAAAAAGAAGCCTTGATCCTGGAGTCCAATTTGATCAAGCGCCACCGTCCGCGTTACAATGTGGTATTAAAGGACGACAAACGCTATCCTTCTCTGCGACTGGACTTGCAGGAGGATTACCCCAGTTTCAGCATCGTCCGTAAGATCGGGCAAGACAATGCCCATTACTTCGGGCCGTTCGCCTCCGCCCACGCTGTCCGTGAAACCCTCAAGACCATCAATAAAACGTTTAAATTGCGAAAGTGTCGCGCCAAGGATTTTAAAACGCGCACGCGGCCGTGCCTTCACTGCCAAATGGAAGGATGCCTGGCTCCCTGCTGCTTGGATGTCGATCCCCGAATCTACGGTGAACGGGTCAATGAAGCCATTATGTTTCTCAACGGTCGCACCAAGGATTTGATCGACATAATAAGACAACAAATGAACACAGCCGCTCAAGCCCAAGAATATGAAAAAGCTGCCCGCCTCAGGGACAAGATGTTTTCACTTCAAAGAACGATTGAAAAGCAGATCGCTGTGACGACTGATTTTCAGGACCGCGATGTTTTTGCAATTGTTCGCTCCAAAGGATTTGCACTGGTTATGGTGTTTAACGTTCTCGGGGGCTTTTTAAGGGGGGCCCGGCATTTCAGCTTTGAAGAAACCATCGCAACCGATGCAGAAGCCATGGGCATATTTATCCGTCAATATTACGAGAAACCGGTCACGCTGCCCCAAGAAATTCTGGTATCGGTTGAAATGCAGGACGCTAGGCTGATTGAAGGCTGGTTAAAATCGGTGAAAGGCCAAAAGGTGAGGATCC
>JASFJF010000248.1:0-6238 GCA_050122255.1 Desulfobacterales bacterium | reverse complement strand
CTAGAACGGCCAACTAACCCCAAAACACAAAGACCATCGTCAATGCTATTCAATAGGGGCAGAATCAAAAACGATTCCGTTCCTCGCAATAAAATTTAAACCCAATAAGGAGGAGGTTTGGCATGAAAAAAGTATTGGTATTGAGTTTGGTGGCGCTCTTTGCCGCCGGGTTTATTTTCAGTGGATCGGTATTTGGTGCGGACATCGAGCTGGCTAAAAAATCGACGATCGAAAAAATCCTCAAAAGGGGTGAGCTGCGCGTCGGGTTTGAATCCGGTTACATTCCGTTTGAAATGACCGATAAGAAGGGAAATTTTATCGGATTTGATATGGACTACGCCCGCCGAATGGCCAAAGCAATGGGCGTTAAATTCGTGCCGGTCAATACCGAATGGGACGGCATTATCCCGGCCCTGATGACCGACAAGTTCGATATTATCATGGGCGGTATGACCATCACCCAGGAAAGAAATTTGAAAATCAATTTTGCCGACCCCTACATCGTTGTCGGCCAGACCATCCTGATTAATAAAAAGCATGAAGGCACGGTCAAGTCTATCAAAGATCTCAACGATCCCAAGTATATTGTGACGTCCCGTCTGGGCACCACCGGCGAGCAGGCCATTAAGAAATTTATTCCCAAAGCCACTTACAAATCATTTCAATCCGAAGCCGAAGCCGGGCTGGAAGTGATCAACGGCAAAGCCGATGCGCTGGTATATGATCTACCGTTCTGCGGGCATCTTTACGCCAGCCAGGGCAAGGGCAAAACAATCTTTTTGGATGAACCCTTCACCTATGAACCCCTGGCCTGGGCCGTCAACAAAGGGGATCCGGATTTTCTCAACTGGCTCAACAACTTCTTGAGGCAATCCAAAGGGGACGGCTTCTATGACAGAGTCTATCAGAAATGGATCCTTGGAACAGACTGGAAAAAAGAGCTGGAATAATCAAGCCACTTCGATACTTCTTTTTTCCGGATGATAGAGAGGGCCGGCCGTTCCCCCGGGGGAGCTGGCCGGCCTTTTTGCAAGTTGGCAGGTCAGAATTGATCTTCTCGGATATGTTGGGCTTTGATTGAACTGCTTTTAATCGACAACCTTCCAAACCGGCTAAAAAACCATGAAACCATCAAAAAATCAGCGAACTGTTGCTCGGCCGCAATCCTATTATGCCTGGGTGGGCGTTTTTTGTTTGTTTGCCCTGGTCGTCATTGGCCTGTTTTACTATGCCACCCAAAAAATTGAATATGTCTGGCGCTGGAACCGTGTGCCAATCTATTTTGCCTACAAGGATACGATCGATATTACATCCGAGATCGACGGTGACGTGGCATCCATCGCCAAAGATGGCGACACGGCCTCTATAACAATCAAGGGCCTGGACGAATCTATGTCGTACGAAGTCCCGGCTGCCGGTGTCAGCGTTGATGAAGGCGAGATGATCTCCATCGGGGATACGCTGGCATCTTACTCCGAGTGGAAGCCCGGTCTTCTGATCATCGGCCTCTGGCTTACACTTAAGATCAGTGTCCTGGCAACGATTTTCGGGGTCATCATCGGTATCATCGGCGGTCTGACACGTCTTTCAGATAACCCGGCGCTTAAATGGTCCACTATGGTCTATGTCGAGGTCATTCGGGGCTCACCCTTGCTGGTTCAGATCCTGATCTGGTACTTCATCCTCGGCACGGTCTTCAATGAGCTGCTGGCTGCTTATGGCCTGGGACGCATTCCGGCCTGGTGGTACGGGGTGGCATCTCTGGCCTGTTTTGCGGGCGCCTATGTGACCGAGATCGTACGGGCCGGGATTCAATCGATTCATCGCGGTCAGATGGAAGCCGCGCGCTCTTTAGGCATGAGTTACGGCCAGGCCATGCGCTACATCATTATGCCCCAGGCGCTGCGCCGAATTTTACCTCCCCTGGCAGGCCAGTTCATCAGCCTGATTAAGGATTCTTCGCTGCTGGGCATCATTGCCATTCGGGAATTGACCAAAGCAGCCCGGGAGGCCGTTACGGCCAGCCTGCAGCCGTTTGAAGTCTTTATGCTTTGCGCCTTGTTGTATCTTGTATTAACATTTACTTTATCCATGCTTGTTCAACATTTAGAAAGAAGGATGGCCATCCAGTGATTGAAGTCCAACATGTTAACAAAACGTTTTTTGTGCCCCACGAGGTCAAAGCCCTGGTGGATGTCTCGACTAAAATCAAGGCCGGGGAGGTGGTGGTCGTCTGCGGGCCTTCCGGCTCCGGCAAAAGCACCTTTCTCAGATGCCTCAATCGTCTGGAGAAAGCCGATTCCGGACACATTTTTATTGACGGCATCGATGTGCTCGATTCTAAAACGAACATCAACAAACTGCGGGCTGAGGTGGGGATGGTCTTTCAGTCGTTTAACCTTTTCCCGCACAAATCGGTATTTGATAATGTTGTAATGGCCCAGAAGGTCGTCCGTAAACGCTCCAGGTCCGATGCCAAAGAAAAAGCCGATTTTCTGCTTAAAAAAGTCGGTATTCACGACAAATCCAGCGCCTTTCCGGATAATTTGTCCGGCGGTCAGCAGCAACGGGTGGCCATTGCACGCGCCCTGGCCATGGACCCCAAAGTTATGCTGTTTGACGAGCCCACCTCGGCGCTAGATCCGGAGATGATCGGCGAAGTGCTGGATGTCATGAAAACCCTGGCCAAAGAAGGCATGACCATGGTGTGCGTGACCCACGAAATGGGGTTTGCCCGTGAGGTGGCCGATGCCGTTATTTTCATGGATGAAGGTGCCATCGTTGAAGTCGGCACCCCGGAGCACTTTTTCAAAAATCCCACCCACGAACGCACCAAGCTATTTTTGAGCCAGATCCTCTGATGCATACAAAAGGAATTGCTCTTGATTCTACAGTGTTGGTTTATTGGAATACCATTTGTCTTGTACAAAATCCGGATCTCGAAATCCGAAATTCGAAACAATACCTAAATTCAAATTTTCTAATTTCCAAAACATAAACGAATTTACCTGTTATTTTAGTTGCCGCGTGGACTTTTTAGATTTTTGAAATTGGACTTTTGAATTTGTTTCGGATTTAGTGTTTCGCATTTCGAATTTGGTCATTTTTGACCCCCACCACATCTTGTGTCCAAACCACTAAAATTATACCTTAAGTTGTGTTTTTTCTTTACAAGCGCCCCACATCCTGATATGATCTGTCATTGAAAATCAAACCATTTTTCCGTCTTCTTGCAAGCCAAAATTTGCCTGAAAATAATTTGGACGGCAAACTTGAGGCTTTTTTTACCTCTATTGAGCGTAAACAAAATGAAAAACAGGGGTAAAACCAAAAATTAAAGGTCATTCTGTTCAGATTCTAAAACTGAACAGGTCTTATATCGTAGATTTGATAAAATGATCCGGGGAGATCTTGACATATGAAATTGAAAAAGCTTGAAATTACGGGATTCAAGTCCTTTTACGATAAAGCCGGCATCACTTTTCCACAAGGCGTTTCCGCAGTCGTCGGCCCCAATGGTTGCGGCAAGAGCAACATCATCGACGCACTGAGATGGGTCATGGGAGAGCAAAGCGTCAAGCAACTGCGGGGCAAAAGAATGGAAGATGTCATTTTTTCCGGCGCCAACGGCAAACCTCCGTTAAATATGGCCGAGGTTTCCTTAACTCTGGCCAACGATAATGGAGATAGTCCCGAGGAGCTAAAAGACTTTACCGAAATCAACCTCACCCGTCGCCTCTATCGCTCAGGGGAAAGTGCCTATTTTCTGAACAAACAACCGTGCCGATTGAAAGATATCCACAACGTCTTCTGGGGCAGCGGACTGGGCTCAAAATCATATGCCATCATCCAGCAGGGAAGAATTGGCGCCATTACCGAAGCGAGCCCGGAAGAGCTTCGCTTTTTTATCGAAGAGGCCGCCGGCGTCACCCGCTATAAAAACCGCAAAACAGAGGCCCTGCGCAAAATCGATGCTACCAAAAACAATCTATTGCGGGTAACTGACATTATTCTTGAAATTAAACGTCAGATGGCCAGCCTCAAGCGCCAGGCCCGCAAAGCCGAAATTTACAATAATTACCGTAGGCAGATTAAGGCCTACGAGGCCTTTCTTGGCCTGCATTACCACGACAATTATGCCCGCCAGATTCATGAGTCCGATACCCTTTTGCGCGAACTGCAGGATCTGGATATCAGCCATACCACCGAGATTAAAAAACTGGATGCCAGCGTTGAAGAAATCAAGCTCCAGCGCTGGCAAAAAAATCAGGAAATAACCAAACAAAAATCAAATCAATACGAAACTCAGCGCCGTATCGACCGCACCGAAAATGACCGGGTCCATTTGCGCAGTGAAGTCAAACGACTAACTGAAGAATCTTCGGAGTTAAGAACCATCCGTGCCGACCTGGAAGAAAAAAATCAGGAGATGCTTTCTGAAATTGAACAGCTCAAAAGAGAAATGGCTCAAGTAAATGAAGAAATTGCGACCAAAAAATCACATGTCAACGAGGGAAAAAAGGCCAGCGAAGAAATCGCCGAAAAAATAGCAGCGCTCAATCAAGATCGCGAATCCAACAAATCGCGCTTAATGGACTTGATCGCACGCGAGGCCCAATACAAAAATATCTACCAGACCACAATCAATAATAAGCAAAGTTTGCAAAAACGGCTGGCAGCGGTTGAAGAAGAAGAGGATCAGGCCCGCAAACAAATCCACGGCGCCCGCAAACAGGAGGAGACAGCCCGCGCACATCTGGCGACGATAAAAGACGATATACAGGGCTTAGAGGAACAGATCAGCTCAGCCGGCAGACAGTTGGCGCAAAAAAGCAGCGCCCTTGGCAAGCAGGTCAAATTAACCCAGACGCTCGAACTGGAACGCAACACCGTTAGATCCAATTTGAATACCCTCAAGAAAATGGCTGACGATTTTGAATGGTATCGCGACGGTGTCAAGGCGATTATGAGGCCCCGCAGCACCAATGAGCCTGCCATCAGTTCGAACATATCCGAGAAGATTGTCGGACTGATGGCGGATGTTATCGAGGCCGAGCCGACATTTGAAGCAGCTGTGGAAGCGGTACTGGGTGACGCACTTCAATATATTATCGTTCAAGACCAGGATGCCGGCCTTGAAGCCATTAATTATCTGCAGGCTCGCCAGGCCGGACGTAGCGGATTCATTCCACTTTCGGCTATGAAACCGGTCGCGAACCTTCAGACGGATGCGCCCGTTTCCGGGTCGCTGCTGTTAGATCAGATCACCGTTAAGCCCGGTTATGAGACTATTGTCAGGACCCTGCTCGGTCATGTGGTTTTTACCGATAATATGACTGAAGCCATCCAGCTGTATAATCGCAACGGCACATCTAAGACCATTGTTACCAAAAATGGTGATGTCATATCACCGCAGGGTTTTTTGGTGGGTGGCAGTAAAGATAAGCTAAACGGCATCCTGGCAAAAAAACAAGAGCTCAAAGCGCTTAATCGACAGTCCATTAAACTCGACCGGAAACTGGAAGATGCGCGCTCGGATCAGCGCCGATTGGAATCAGAGGCGCGCCAACTTGAGGTTCAACTGCAAAAACTCACCGAACAAAAAAATAACGCCGTCAAAATTGAAATTGAGGCCGAGAAAGAGCTTGTGCGGGCATCTGAAGAGCTCAAAAATGCAGAACGTCACATTGAAATCGTGATGCTTGAAAAAGAAAAGCTGCAGGGAGAAGCCAGTGACGTCGAGGCCGAAATGACCAAATACAATACAGCTCTGAGAGATTTGTCCGCTGAAGTCCAAACGGCCCAAAATAAAGTTTCCCATCTCTCGGTTTCCATCAGCACAGTGTCAGCTGAATTGGAACAATATCAGCAGAAGGTTGTCGATCAGCAATTGCAACTGACGGCATTAAATGCAAAATTGGAAAATGCCAACAGCAGCTTGCGGCGATTAAGCGAATTTCATAAAGACAGCTTGGACAGGCTCGATCAACTTGGACAGGAGATAGGCACCAAACAACTAAAGAAAGATAGCGCCAAACAACAAATTACCGAATTCGATCAAAAACTCTCCGAGATGTACGAAAAGATGCAAGCCCTTGATCGGTCGCTTAAGACCAATGAAGCGCATTTCGAGTCCATTGACGGGCAACTTCAGGAAAGTGACAGCAAAATATCGAAAATAAAAGGCGAACGTGAACAGATCCTGGAAAAGGTCAGGCTGTTGGAGCTAGAACAGTCC
>JASFJF010000247.1:0-6239 GCA_050122255.1 Desulfobacterales bacterium | reverse complement strand
ACACTTTTCAGCATAGGTATTTAGAAAAGGAGTACAGAATTGAATACACAGGTACTCATTATCGGCGGCGGGGCGACCGGAACTGGCATTGCCCGCGATCTGGCGTTGCGGGGAGTGCAATGCATACTGGTTGAAAAAGGCGATATCAATGCCGGCACTTCCGGCGCCAATCATGGCCTGCTGCACAGCGGGGCGCGCTATGTCTCATCTGATCAGGGCAGCGCCATAGAGTGTCGCGAGGAAGCAACGCTGTTAAAAGAGCTGGCACCGCAGTGCATTGAGGACTGTGGTGGTTTGTTTGTCGCGGTGCGGGGCGATGATGAAAAGTATGTGGCTGATTTTCCACATTTGTGTGCCCAGTGTGAGATTCCTGTTGAGGAACTGGATGTCAAGGAAGCCTGCGAACTCGAGCCGGTTCTTTCCGATCAATTGATTGCGGCTTATGCTGTAAATGATGCTTCCGTTGATCCGTTTAAACTATCTTTAGAAAATATCGCCCAGGCCCAGGAACTGGGCAGCACCTTGTTGCGGTTTACCAAAGTCATCGGGTTTGAGATAAATCGTAAAAAAATTCAAGCCACGCATCTGCGGGACATGGTCACCGGCGAAGAAATCATTGTCGAAGCAAATCAAGTGGTAAACGCTACCGGTGCCTGGGCCGGCGAAGTTGCCTCCCTGGCCGGCGTGAATATTGACGTCATCTGTTCGAAAGGCAGTCTGATGGTCACCCACAATCGAATTACGGATCGGGTGGTCAACCGCCTGCGGGCTTCAGCGAATGCGGATATACTGGTGCCAGGCGGCACGGTGTCCATTCTCGGAACCACCTCCATTCGCGTCGAAAATCTGAATCAGGTTTTTCCTACCGTCGATGAGGTGGATGCCATGGTCAGCGAGGCGACGAAAATGATCCCGACCCTGGAAACCGCCCGATATATTCGTGCCTTTGCCGGAGTGAGGCCACTGATAGGATCACGCTCCGGATCCGACGACCGCAGTGTCAGCCGCAGCTTTGCCTTGATGGATCACGCGCAGGACGGCATTGATAATTTTATCAGCATTTCCGGCGGCAAGCTGACCACCTATCGCCTGATGGCGGAAAAAACAGCCGATCTGGTCTGTGATCACTTAGGTGTTTCCAAACCCTGTTTGACGAGAACAGAACCGCTACCGGAAACACAGCCCGGAAAATGGACACAGCCCGGTTTGGCCCCCAGATTGTGGATGCAAAAACATGAGCCGGGCGACATCTTACTGTGCGAGTGCGAAATGGTGCCCAAAAGCGTCGTGGATTCCATCGTTGATGATATCCGCAAACACGACGGCAAACCGGATCTTAAGGCCATTGCTTTGCGCAGCCGAGTTGGCAAAGGCGCCTGCCAGGGAACATTTTGTGGTATTCGCGTGACCGCTTATTTGTTTGATCAGGGTGAGTTGACTTTCGATCAGTGTCTGGCCAGCCTGAGGGAATTTCTCAATAAACGCTGGTACGGACAATACCCGACGCTGTGGGATAAACAGCTGGTGCAGTCAGAACTTTTGGAGGCCCTGTATTGCGGGCTGTTTGGCCTCGAGTTGTAGCCTGGCGGCTGGTTTAAGGTTCAGGTTCAAAGGTTCAGAGGTTTCAACCCTGAACCCTGAACGTTGAACCTGTTAAATGATAGCCTAAGTACCCAAAATCTTTAGAAAGGAAATACTGCATTGATGCCTGATGTGGAACCCATCAAATGCGATGTATGTGTGATCGGCAGCGGCCTTGCCGGAATGGCGGCTGCTCTTTTTGCGGCTGCCAGAGGCCTGCGTGTAGCGCAGACGGGGCATACCGGTGAGATTATTTTTGCCAGCGGTCTGCTGGATGTGCTGGGCGTGCACCCAGTGTCTGAAAAACGGCTCTGGAGTGACCCCTGGGCCGCAATTGATGCGCTGGTGCGGGATAACCCTCATCACCCTTATGCGCGTTTAAAAAAAGCGGATATCAAAGCGGCTTTTGATGAAATCCTGACCTTTCTGGAAGAAACAGGCCTCACCTATCATCGAATTGTCGATCGCAACACTGGTGTGCTGACATCACTGGGCACCATAAAATCCACTTATGCAGTCCCTCATACGATGTGGCAGGGCGCCAGTGCGCTAAAAGAAAAATTAGCCTGTACGATCCTTGATATCCGGGGATTGAAGGGATTCAGCGCTCGCCAGATAGCGGCTGCCTGTAAAAATGAATGGCCTGATTTACGATCAGAGCAGATATCATTTCCGGATTGTGACCATTTAAATGAAGTGTATGCGGAACACATGGCCAATGCTTTGCTGCTGCCGCTCAACCGGGAGAAATTCGCAAAAGTTGTAAGCCCCCTGGTGAAAAAATCTAAAATTCTGGGGCTGCCTGCCATTTTAGGGCTTTATCGAACCCATGAGGTCATAGCTGAGCTTGAGGCGTTGATCGGCGTCCCTGTTTTTGAAATCCCCACTATCCCCCCATCAGTACCAGGGCTGCGACTTAAGGAAGCTTTTGAACGGGGGTTGCGCACAAAGAATGTGCAATATTTTTCTTTGACCAAAGCCTTAAAGGTGCGACAAACGACAGATAAGCGCTTTGAAACCTACGTCGGCCGGGATCGTGTTGAACACATTGTTGACTCTCGAGGTGTTATCCTGGCCAGCGGCCGATTTATTGGCGGCGGTTTGTTTGCCGATAGAACGCACATTCGCGAAACGATTTTTAGTTTGCCGGTTTTCCAGCCTGGCAGCAGACATGATTGGCATCACCGTGATTTTTTTGATGCCCGGGGACATTCGATCAATCAGGCCGGCGTCGAAATTGATGATGCCTTTCGTCCGGTCGATGATTCCGGCAGACCGGCCTATGAAGCGCTTTTTGCCGCCGGCTCCATTCTGGCGCATAATGATTGGAAGCGCTTGAAATGCGGCGCAGGTCTTGCCATCGCAACGGCATACGGGGCAGTCAATTCGTTTATGCGCATCAACAGGTGACTTGCCACCCGCAAAATAAGCGCTTGGTTATGGAGAAAAAGGTGCGCGCAACTGATTATCATTTTGAATTTGCAGCCCCCGCTGAGATTATATTTGGTCCCGGGGCCATACATAGCAGCGTATCTCGATTGGCTGCCTGGGGCGATCGGACTCTGGTTGTGAGTGGTGCGACACCCCAAAGATACGAAAACTTCCTGGATCAACTGGAAGCCCAAAAATTCAAGATCCAGCTCGTATCTGTAAATGGCGAGCCTTCTGTTGATAGCGTCATTGACGGCGTTGAGAAAGCCCGACAAGCACAGTGCGACATGGTTGTCGCTATAGGTGGCGGAAGCGTCATCGACACCGGTAAAGTCATTGCTGCCATGCTGACCAATGCCGGTGACGTGACAGCGTATTTAGAAATTATCGGTAGGGACCGACCGCTTCAAAACAGATCAGCCCCATTGCTGGCCATCCCGACAACGGCTGGTACGGGTGCTGAGGTGACCCGCAATGCCGTATTGGCCTCCCCGACCCATCGGATCAAAGTCAGCATGCGCAGCCCCTTGATGCTGCCACATCTGGTGGTGGTTGACCCGGAGTTGACATTATCGCTTCCCCCGGATGTGACGGCTGCCTCAGGGATGGATGCGCTGACGCAATTGATCGAAGCCTTTGTGTCTAAAAAAGCAAACCCGATCACCGACGGTCTGTGTCGCGAAGGTTTAACATGCTGTGCGCGATCCCTGTCGCACGCATACAATGACGGATTGAATATAGACGCCCGTACCGATATGTCCCTGGCCAGTCTTCTGAGTGGCCTGGCCCTGGCCAACGGCGGTCTGGGGGCCGTGCACGGTATTGCCGGGCCGTTGGGGGGACATATCGCGATCCCCCACGGGGTTGCCTGCGGTCGTTTATTATCACCGGTCTTTGCTACCAATTTTCGCCGACTGCAGGCATCAGACGAGTTGCATGGCGGACTGCAGCGATTTGCGGAAATCGCCCGAATACTGACGGGTAATTTCAATGCTGATATAGCTGAAGGCGTCGCTTGGATGGATCGTTTGTGTCGATGTTTGCATATTCCACCGCTACGTGACTTCGATCTCGAGGAATCGGATCTGCCCCTTATTGCGGGCAACGCTTTAAATGCCAGCAGTATGCGAGGCAACCCGGTTAACCTGGATCAAGCAGACCTGGTTGCTATTTTAAGACAAACATTGGTGTAATCATCGAAATGGAACACATTGTTGTCATTGGCGGCGGAACCGGCGGTGCCTTAGCGCACGATTTGATCTTGCGGGGTTTCAGGGTGACTCTGGTGGAAAAGGGTGCATTGTTGTCGGGCACCTCCGGTCGTCATCATGGTCTGCTGCACAGCGGCGCCCGCTACGTCCTCCACGACGTTAAAACGGCTTATGAATGCGCTGAGGAAAACCGGATCCTTCGCCGTATTGCACCGGATGCACTGGAGCTCAACGACGGGCTTTTCGTTGCCCTGAACGATGCTGATATTGCCCTCTGGGATCGTTTTGGCGAAAAGTGCCGCGAAGCCCGGATCCCAAACGCGCCGTTGAGCGCATCGCAAACCCTGGACCTGGAGCCGGAGTTGGTGCCGACGCTCAAAGGCGCTTTTCGGGTCTGCGACGCAACCATGGACGCGTGGCGGTTGCCCTTGCAATTTTTTGCCACCGCGCTCTCCAATGGCGCCAGGATTCGCACGTTTACCGAGGTTCTGTCGATCCAAATCTCTGGTCGTTCGATTGTCGGCGTGGAGGTCATTGACCACCGCTTCAACCGCGTTGAGACCATCGGGTCGGATCTGGTCGTCAACGCCGCCGGCCCCTGGGCCGCGAAGGTTGCCGCTATGGCCGGTTTGCAAATACCGCTGCGAATGGTTCCGGGTGTCATGGTGTCGGTCCCCGCCCGACTCAACCGTATGGTCATCAATCGACTGCACCCAGCCGGGGAGGGGGATATTATCGTGCCGCAACGCAACTTGAGCATCTTGGGAACCACCGCCTGGACGGCGGAGGATCCGGACGCGGTACAGATACCCCCCGATCACGTAACGCGTCTCTTTGAACTCGGAAAACGATTGATACCGAGCGTCACGAAATATGCAGCCCACTCGGTCTGGCACGCTTGTCGTCCGCTATTGGATGCCGGACCAGAGCAGGATCCCATGCGCATCAGCCGAACTTCCGATTGCCTGGACCATGCCGAACATGATGATCTGGAAGGCTTCGTAACCGTGTTGGGCGGAAAGGCCACGACGATGCGGGCCATGGCGGAACAAACAGCTGATTTGATCTGCCGCAAAACCGGTCGGGATCGGCGCTGCCGGACGCGCGAAGTGATGCTGAAACCGTATCGAGCCTACTATGAATATCATTAAGGGTTGCCAATGGCTTCTAATGAAAATTCGCGCATGAGCCTGCAACACACACCTCAGGAGTGCTTAGGCCAATGAACCCGATGGAAATGTTTAAATTTCGTATCCGGCGCTACAAACCCGGCGCCATTGATCCGCCCCGCTTCGAGACGTTTGAAGTCGCCGCCGGGAAGGATCGATCCGCAAGTATACTGGACTGTCTTGAGCAAATCCGCCTGGACCAGGACCCAACGCTCATGTACCGCCACTCGTGCCATCATAGTTCCTGTGGCACCTGTGCCTGTCAGATCAACGGCACCCCCCGTCTGGCCTGTACCACCAAGCTGAGCGAGTTGTCTGCAGACCCGGTTATTATCAAACCTCTGGAGGGCTTCGACTGCATTGCAGACCTGGTTGTGAAGATGGATGACTTTTTCAAGGATATCGATTGCAAGTGGTCCTATTTGCAAACCGATCAATCTGCTGATGCGCCATCACCGCCAAGCGGAATACCCGCCTGGAGTCGGCTGGAAGATTGCATTGAGTGCGGCTGCTGCGTATCGGCATGCCCGGCAGTTCAAGTTAATTCTGCTTTCATGGGACCGGCGGCCCTGACGGCCGCCCACAGACAGTACACCAAATTTCGGCAGCAAAGAGAACGGCTGCTGGCAATAGCCGGTGGGCACCGCGGGGTAAAAGGATGTCAACGCGCTTTGATCTGCAGCAAAGTATGCCCCACGCGCGTTTATCCCGCGCGCCACATCGAAGTGCTCAGGCGCCGGCTAAAGATACCATCATCTACTTAGCCACATCTTTTTTGCGACTACCCACTGGGGATTTTTATTCTTTCAATCGCCGGCCTAAATACGTGTAAAGATCGATCACTTCC
>JASFJF010000246.1:0-6244 GCA_050122255.1 Desulfobacterales bacterium | reverse complement strand
GTCGCGGGCGGGCAAACAGCGCAAACGGATTATCGCCAACCTGTCCGTAACGATGGTCGTCGTAATCGTCACCGTTGGCGTAAATCTGATTGTTGCCGTTTTGATCGGCATTGCCATCGCCTCGGGCTTATTTGTTTCCCGAATGGGAAAATCAATTGTAAAACGCACCTATTGCGGCGATCAAATCCGCTCGAGAAAAGTGCGTAGTCTTAAAAACAACCAGCTGCTCGAAGAGCGCGCCAGAGGGATCACTGTTTATGAGCTGCGTGGACCGCTATTTTTCGGATCGGCCGATAATTTGGCCCGTGAAATTGAGGGCGCGTTCGATAATTTTACCTATTGCATTCTGGATATGAAGCGCGTCGATGAGATCGACAGCACCGGTGCCAAGATTCTGGGCCAGATCAGTAAAAAAATCGCGGCCGGCGGTAAATACCTGCTGATCAGCTACTTGAGTGCCAAGCCGTCATTGTCAGATTTTCTCAAGGCCATGGGTGCCTATGAGACCCTGGGTGAGGATTGTTTTTTTGCAGATACCGATGCCGCCCTTGAGTGGGCCGAGGATAACGTGCTCACCCGATCAATCGATCTGGCCGGCGCTTCCGGCAAAATCCAACTGGCGCAAATGGACATCCTGAGGGATTTTACAGCTAAGGAAATTGACCTGCTGGCCCGAAAATTGACAACCGAAGCGTTCGGCCAGGGCGACACGATTGTCAAAGAAGGCGATACTGATCGGCGCTTGTTTCTGCTGGTCAAAGGATTGGTCGGCGTTCACATTCGCCTTTCGCAAAGCGAGCGCAGCAAACGGCTGATCACTTACAGCCCGGGCGTTACTTTCGGCGAGCTGGCGTTTTTAGACGGCAGCCCGCGCTCTGCTGAAGTACGGGCAGAGGAGGATTCCGAAACGTATGTCCTGTCACCGGATGATTTCAACCTTTTGCAGGAAGAAAACCCGACCATAGCCGTCAAGCTGATCCGCAACATCGCTCTTGAAATCAGCGAGCGCCTGCGCATCCGCACCAATGAAGTCAGAGCGCTGGAGGAAGCATAAATGCTGACGGCGGTCGGCGGTTCATGAAGACCCTATAGCGGTAATCTTGCGTTATTCATTTAGTTTATGAAATCTAATATTCTTAATGTTTTAAACTTCAAATTGATTCAACGTATCAACGATATTGACGTTTCCAAAAGCCTGGGATAACCATAGCATTGATAAATGCAGTTTTCATAATCAACCAAGTCTTTTATTTATCGTTTGTAAGACGAAATATTATGAAAAATTCTTAATATGTATGAAAAACATTACAAATTGAAAGAAAATCCGTTTCAAATTGAACCGGATCCTAAGTATCTATATTTAAGCCCCAAACACGAAAATGCCCTTGCATACCTCAGATATGGCCTCATCCAAAAAGCAGCGTTCACACTGTTGACTGGGGAAATTGGAACCGGGAAGACAACGGTTGGACTGTATTTTTTAAATCAATATTGCAAAGCTATCAAAACGGCCTTGGTTTCAAACACGAATGTCACCCCGGAGCAGCTTTTAAATCTTATTCTAAAAAATTTTAACATTTACCCACACGGTTCCGATAAAACTCAAAATTTAGAGTTACTCCAGCTATTTCTGATCGAAAATTATATAAAAAAAATACCCAGTCTACTTATCATAGATGAAGCCCAGAATCTTTCTGAGGAGAGTTTAGAAGAAATTAGAATGCTTTCAAATTTCCAAAAAGATGGGAAATTACTTCTTCAAATCATGCTGGTGGGCCAACCCGAGCTTAGATCCCTGCTTAAGCGTCCAAATCTAGCAAATATTACCCAAAAAATTTCTGCAAACTACCACCTGACAGCTCTTTCTGCCGTTGAGACGAGGAAATACATTGACTATCGCTTTAAAAAAGCCGGCGGTGACCCACAGATATTCAGCAGAGAGGCAATGAACTTGATTTACGAAAATTCTGCCGGAATACCCAGGATCATCAACCTGCTCTGCGATGCCGTTTTGATTTATGGATTTGCCGAAAAACTGCAATTCATTGATAGACAAACAGTTGAAAATGCGATCGAAGACAAAGAGGGACCGGGGGCTAATTTTTCTTCTGAGTATGCCGACTCCATTCTCTCGGCTCCGATGCTAAAAAAGGAGGATGAAGATGAAGGTAGAAAGGAGAGTGGCGAGGAGACCAGAGATGACTTGCTGAATCGAATCAAGGCCGTTGAGGAAGATCTAAACAATCTGCAAAAGCAAGTTAAAATATCCAATAAAGAGTTTGAAAGCAGTCTAAACTATCTCAATGCTCTATTTAAAAAGAAAATAAAGAAAATCCTTATCCTCGAGAGAAGGCGCACAAGGCAATTATTAAAGCAATATTTCCAGATGCTTTATAAACGTTTAAGTCCTGATAAGGTTTCTCTTGAAAACAAAGAAAGAAAGATCGTTTCGATAAAACGAAAGCAGGATAGCGACATATAAGCCTTGCCACATTGATTTATCATTCAACTGATTGCTTATTAATCTGAGGAGTCGTCGAATGGGAAAGATATTCGATGTTCTTGAAAAATTTGAAAAAGAGCGACTCATGCGCGCATCAGAGCTAAAGCTCAGGAAAGCAGATTTGATTGCACTTTTAAAATATGATCATTCGATCGGAAAACTTGATCTATTTAATTCTGAGATTATTAAAAACCCAGAAACCCCTCAAAGGTTGTTAGACAACAATCTGGTTTTTCCCGATGGCAGGCTAAGCCCGAAAGGATTCTTGCTATGCAAAAAGTATCAAAAGAACAAAAAGTTCTAATGGATTTTATTCACAACTTGATTTAATATAAATTGTTTTTTTATAGAAGGAAATACATCTGTAAAACTTTATAACTACTTATTATTATTTATAATAATTGTAATATGGGTTGACATGACACAAGGTGACATGCTATCAGCTAAACGATTCAGGTGATACATCTGCAGCCAACAGTCAATCACCTGTTCTCCTCTTTCACGGGCGACCCATATAAACGGTGTGGGTCGCCTTTTCTTTTGGTCCTTGCGCCATTTCCATACTATTGGCAGCTTCGCTCGAACACTTCCTCAGGGTGTATCTGCACACTGGCCGCCTCAATTCCCTTACAAATTTTGAGGCCGCTTTTTTTACGGTAAAATTGAACCTCTGACTTGAGAGCACTAATGGTTGTGGTTTCTTGTCATTTTTTCGGAATCCTGTTGATTTTTCTCCATCGGTAGCCTAACATCCTGAACACGACAGTTTGAGAATTAAAAAACAAGATTTGTACATCTGTTTGTGGAGACAGTATAAAATGGGTCTTTAACAACGAGCCAAGTTGCCTTTGAGGGTGGCTTGGCTTTATTATGGACGTTTGGAGGCTGGGTATGGATAGGGTCGGTCTATTAGGGATAATGCAACGGCGTATTTTTATATTTTCGACAATCTTGGCTTTGATGCGCTTGTTTGGTGCCGAGCAACTGAATGCTGATATTTATCAATGGGTTGATGGTAATGGCGTAAAGCATTTTAGCAATGCGCCTCCGGTTAATGCCGAAAATGCTCAAATCGTGTTTGACGAGCACCAACTCGATACAGCCGCAAATGAAAATCGCGTCAAGACCGATCAAAAAACGCTTGATGCGCTCATTGAAGAAATCAAAAAAGAAGAACAGCAAGCCAAAGTTAATATGGAAAAACAAAAAAAAATCATGAATGTAAAACAATTTCATCAGTCGTTGTTCGGATCTAAATGTTTTGGCCCCTCTTACAGTATTCAACAGGGCAGGAGTGTCCGTCATGGAATTGTTGCAAGATATCTTATGCCAGGCGAATTCGAGGATCTTCAAGAGCTATTTGAAAGTTTAAAGGGCGAATGGTATGGAGCTGCATGGGAACGGACGTGTAAAAATATCAAAGGCGAAGTGTATCAGGAAATAAACAATTTTACAGTTAAGTCTGAAGGTAGAATGCCTACAAGCGGCCAGTTTTTTTTAAAGAGTAATATATATTCTCGCGAAAGTAACAGCTCGCGCCTTGAAGCACTTCCTCTTTATTTAGATCCCAAAAAACTAACAGCCCAGGAGGGTATTTCAGTCTCGGATCTTGAGTTAATTTCCGTTTCATCAGATCACCTGGTTTATGTCCAAAAAGGAGCACCCTTATTGCCAGGCATAAATGATCAGACTGCACCCCGAAAAGACAGGGAGCGCGAATTTGTGACGACCATCAAAAAGACAGGAAAAAATTCTTTTTCATATGAAAGATTTTTTTATATTAGAGGAAAGCTGAAAACAACCAATACCTGGTATCTCGAAAATAATTAAAAATTGGTATTGGATCGATTTTGTGCTACAGTACCCTTGGCTTATATTTGATTAAAACTGGAGAAAAAATATGGCTGATATCAAATATATGCTGGGACCGATGCGATTGTCCTTCTTAATTTTAACCCCGGCCTGTGTTGCCCTTGGTTTCGGAACAGCGCTCTGGTCGCAGGGCAATGTTTCAACTTTTCAAGTGATCATGGTGCTTGTCGGCGCAGTTGCGGCGCATCTCAGCGTTAATGCCTTTAATGAATATTTTGATTTTAAAAGCGGCTTGGATTTTCACACCCGGCGGACGCCCTTTAGCGGGGGCAGCGGAACGCTACCGGCAAAACCGCACATGGCCAAGCATGCATTGATTATCGCCATAGCTGCATTTGGCGGCGTCGTCTCCATTGGATTTTATTTTTTAATCGTGCGCGGCCCGGCGTTGCTGCCCATCGGTGCCCTCGGCCTGTTTCTGCTCGTTTTCTACACACCCTGGATTGTCCATCATCCCTATTTATGCCTTGTGGCTCCGGGACTGGGTTTTGGGCCATTTATGGTAATCGGCACCCATGTCGCTCTAACCGGCAGCTACGGCTGGACTGCGCTGGTTGCATCATTGATTCCGTTTTTTCTGGTGAGCAATTTATTGCTGTTGAATCAATTCCCGGATGTGGAAGCCGACCGTGGCGTCGGCCGCAAACACCTGCCCATCGTGATCGGTCGTCGTGCCAGCAGTTTGCTCTATGTTGGATTTCTGTTAATGGCTTATCTGGCGTTGATTTGGGGCGTTTACAGTCAATATCTACCAAGGGCCAGCCTTGCTGGACTTGCAACGGTTGTACTGGCTGTTCCGGTCAGTATTGGGGCTTATCGCTATGCGGATAATGTAAAAAAGTTAATTCCATCGATGGGTATAAACGTGGCGATCAATATCCTCACGCCAGTTCTGGTATCAATTGGCCTCATCATCTGACCATCTGCTCGGACCTGAAGCTCTTGGCCTTACTTAATGCCAAACATTTCTGCCTGCTTGGCGCTCAATTGTCAGTTCTGAATCTTTAAATTTTAAACGCTGAATGCGGTTGCATTTATTGCAGAGACCAAGCCGCACTTTCTTAAATTACTTGTCATGAATTCGTTGTTGACATATACCACTATGTGGCATATACCGGCCGGTAGTAGAACATCCTCACATGCTTTGGAAAGCGCAAATCCCGGTCCTGCTCTCTGGCGCATGACGCATCTCTATAGAAGTTACTTCGCAACACCCAAACTAAATAGGAGGATGATCAACGGAAAGGAGGCAGACATGGCGATTGGCGTGCTCATAAAACACGTGGCCAAGGAAGGGGTTAATGCGAGGGTGCTCTTACCTCACATCATCGAATTAAGAGCTCTGGCCGTCAGGCAGCCGGGTTATATTTCAGGTGAAACCTTTTTCCATCTGGAGCGAACCGAGGAGTGCATGGTTATCAGCCGATGGACGGCCCTGGAGCACTGGCAGCAATGGGTCAGGGAATCCCGTCGCACAGAGCTGCAGGAAAATATCAATAAACATCTGGGGGCCAAAACAGAATACGAGATCTATGGTGTCGGCCTGTGGTAATACGACTGCATCACGGCGGGCGATGACGGGCGCTGCCCTTTCTTTGATATTCGCAATATTTTTGAGAGTCTAAAACCCTCGATTATTATTGACTAAATCCCTTCGATTTAGATATAGATAGGTTTAATTTATTTCTGATTCTTCCAATCCAACTGACCCGAAGCGATTCACCGGTTTCAGAATCGAATCCGCTTTCTCACCTGAATTTCAGGCTCTCTTGATAGTCAACTTCATGAGTGCCTCTGTTTAACACTTCAAAAACGGAGGTGCCTTATGGCAGATGAATGGGCCAACCAAACAATGCAAGCAAAATATAA
>JASFJF010000245.1:0-6263 GCA_050122255.1 Desulfobacterales bacterium | reverse complement strand
CACCTGAGTCTGGCGGCAAATTTCCAAAAACATATATCCAATCGCCTTGTGTTTTATGATCTGGTCGATGTTGGTGATTTCCCTCTGGAAGGTGAAACGACAATTGATTTTCTGGATAACGCTTTGATGAAAATGGCGCCGGTTATTTTGAAAGAAGCCCAGCGTCTGAAAATTAAAATACCGAAGAGTGCATATACAGCAGCTGATTTTCCAAGTGTGGTCACGAGTCAAATGCTTGACTATGACATTGATGATACCGATAAAGATCAGCAGAAAAAGAATATCATCAAAATTTCTAGCGAATTTTTGAATATTGCTAAAAGCTTTGATCAGCTTAAATTTTATGATCCCTATCCATACAAAGAAATTTTGACCCTGGTTCCCGAGAAAGTCAATGAGGTTGAAATCAGGCGCTATGAAATGCTGGTGCACAATCTGCAATCCTCTTTTGACACTTACGTAATTCACGGTGGGTTCAGATTTGGCAATCGAGAGCTCAAACAGTTACGGGGGTATTTTTCGGTCGTATTGCATCTTCTTCAAATGGTAGGTCGACTGCTTCATTTCTATGAACGCCACCTGCATGAGGCTGGATATAAAAAGATATACAAAAAAGTGCAGGTGCGTTTGTCCAAATTGGTTAACCCCAAAACGTTGCTGGATCGCACCATAAACTACGGATTATTTTACGCCTGCCATTTTATAACCAGCGGCATTGAATTGGCCCAGAAAATCCTCAATGTCAATATCGAGCGTTCATTTATCAAGGTGGGAATTCCGGTTAAGCTCGGATTTCATAGTCGGCCTTGCCTGCTGGTCGCCAAAATCGTTCAGCATTACGGTGGACAGGTTGAGCTTTGCGTCGGATCGGATCGGTTTGACGCCAGCAGTGTCCTGGATCTTCAATGGGCCGGCGGAAAAATTCAAAAAGAAAAACTCGACCAGGTCGTTTTTGAAGGAGATGTGCGCACATTAAAGGATATCGAAGTTCTTGCCAGCGTTAATTACGGTGAAGACACCATGGGCAAGGGCGTACCGCTACCAGATGCGCTAAGCTACTTGAAATGATGGGTGAACCGTTACCCGCCGAAGGTCCTCGTGAAACGGTATTAGCCTGTGATGCGACGCATGAGCTCACAGCCTTTGTTTTAATGAATGGGTTTAACCGGTCAAACGGCTAAGCGGCAAACTTGCCAACGCGGCTTCGTAAGGGTAAATCGGCCCAATAACGAAAACCCAAAATCGAATAATGGATGTTATTGTATATGCATTAATCCTAGCGGCCGGGAAAGGCTTGCGCATGCAGGATTCAAAGCGCAAGCAATATAAAAAACTCGAAGGTAAGCCAATACTGGCGCACACCCTGAGGGCATTTGACCGCTGTGATGCGATCGATCAAATTATCGTGGCGCTGCCTGCCAAAGATCTTGATTTTTGTCGCCAAACAATTGTGCCCGCTGCCGGTGTGAGAAAAAAGACGGAACTTATCGGCGGCGGAGAGCTGCGTCAGGATTCAGTGCACGAGGGTCTCAAAGCGATCCAAAAAGACGATGGCATTGTTTTGATTCATGATGGGGTGCGTCCGTTTGTAAACCAGGCGCATCTGCTGGCTTGTATCGAAGGTGCTCAAAAATACGGCGCCTGTATTTTGGGCTTGCCGGCATTTGAAACGGTTAAGCAGGTCAATGCCAAAAATGAAATCGTTCGAACCCGGCCGCGCGATACCTTTTGGTTGGCCCAGACGCCCCAGGCGTTCCAGGTCAAACTGATCAAAAAAGCACATGCCTCCGCCATACGGGACGGTTTCAGGGGAACCGATGACGCCTCACTGGTAGAGCGGCTTGGCGTCGCAGTTAAAATTATACCCGGCAGTCGCAGCAACATCAAAATTACGCATCCAGAAGATCTGAAAATCGCCCGAGCCTTGCTGCAAACCAGCGGACTCGATGATTGATCCGCGCCATCATTTTTGTGGAAAAATGCATCTCTATCGGGGCAATCACCGCTTCGGGAGTCCCGGCGGCAAACAGCTACCCTTCATTATGGAACGCTCAAACATTTCATGGATCTTAAAATTAAACATCAGTGCTCCCGCCCCATAACACCAACAATTAGCGGATTTTGCATCATTTAACCTCCTGTCACAGCAACGGTTATACACGGTTGACACATGCATTTGTTGAACTTAGAATATAGGTCCCAAGACGAGGTCTTCAAAGTTAACGAAAGAAAGGATTGACCATGCAGGATACATCTCAAATGGATCCCAGACAAAGTGAAATGGCCAGTCAGGCCTATTTGCAGCAGCTCAAAGCCACTTTTGAGCAATTGCCCAATGAGATACCGCTTTTTCTGTTCACTGCCAAGGGCCACGATGATGTGTTTACACAAGCCAACCGGGAAGTGATTCGCGCATTTCGCCAGCTGAGCGACAAGATCACCCTGCGAGAATATAACCTGGATCATGAGCAGGCCAAACAGTGGAACGTGACCCATTCCCCTACGTTGGTGATTGCACCTGAAAAATTTAACATTCATTGGCTCGGGGCGCCTATGGGTGAAGAAGCGCGCACCTTCTTAGAGATAATGATCTTAGTGGGTTTGGGAAAGAGTCAATTGAGCAAACAGGCACTAAAGGTGATCCAGCGCATTGATTCAGACCGGCATATTAAGATTTTCGTCAGCCCGACCTGTCCGTATTGTCCCCAGCAGGCCATCAATGCAGTCAAGGCCGCCATTGAAATGCCGGATAAGATTTTTCTGGAAATAATCGATATTCAGAGCGAACCAGAGCTGGCCGATCAGTACTCGGCCCAGAGCGTGCCACAGGCATATGCCAACGATGTCCTGATCGGACAGGGCGCACAGCCGGAAGAAGTCTTTATATTATCCCTGCAAAAATTAGAGGCTCAGACCATATTCATACCGGACAGTGATGCCGAGTTGGTTGAAACCGACCTGCTGATTGTCGGTGGCGGACCAGCTGGCTTAACGGCCGGTATTTATGCGGTCCGCAGTGGACTGCGCACGGCCATTGTTGAGCGGGACGCGCTCGGCGGCCAGGTTGCCACCACCCCGATTGTTGAAAATTATCCTGGTTTTACCTCGGTGGGCGGCAAGTCACTGGTGGATATCATGGTCAGCCATGCGTTGCAATATGTCCAGATTTTTCAAGGTGAAGCCGTTGTGGACATCCAGTCCGGCCCGCCGTTTACGGTTAAGACCAACCGGCGACAATTTAATACCAAAACCATTCTGCTGGCCACCGGTGCCAGTCATCGGCATTTGAACATCCCCGGTGAAAAGCGACTGGCCGGAAGAGGCGTTAGCTATTGCAGTACCTGCGACGGCCCGTTGTTTAAAAACAAAAAGGCGATTATGGTGGGCGGCGGCAACAGTGCCGTTACTGAAGCCCTGCATCTGTTTCACATGGGAATCGATGTGACCTTGATTCATCGACGAGACAAACTGCGGGCCCAGGAATTTTTAGCTCAACAACTGTTTGACAACGATATCCCCGTGCTGTGGGACACCGAAGTCAAAGAAATTAGGGGTGAAGAGCGCGTTGATGAAGTTTTGCTGACCAATAATAAGACCGATAAAAAAACCGAATTTAAAACCGACGGTGTCTTTATCGCAATTGGCTATGAGCCGGCGGTGGAGCTGGCCGAACAATTTGGTCTCAAAATCAATGAGGACGGCTATATACAACAGGACGGCAAGCACCGCACCTCGATTCCCGGTGTCTATTCTGCCGGAGATGTGGAAGGCGGTTACAAGCAAATTGTCACAGCTTCGGGCCAGGGCGCAGAGGCTGCCATGACCATTTTCGAGGATCTGATCAATCCCTATTGGCTGGACAGCAAAAAAGAGTAATTGCGGTAATGTGTGTTAGAATTGCTTTCAAACATACAGCGCTTTCGACTACAGCCATTTAATTCTTTTAAACCATAATATGAGCCCAATTCCGATTAGAATTAAAATGGCGCATACAACTATGAAAGCCCATTTATATTCGGCACCCGGAATACCGGCAACATTAATACCGAGCAGACCGGTCAGTAGACCCAGTGGTAAAAAAATAGCTGCTATAATCGAGAGCATATACATGGCTTTGTTCATCTGCTCGGAGAGCCGGTTAAGCAACTCTTCTTGGGTGACAGTCGCCCTTTCCCTGGCTGAATCAATATCGTCAACAAAGCGGGCGGTTCTTTCGGCAACCTCCCGCAGGTGGGCGCGGTCGGTGTCAGCCAACCATTCTATGCGATCAACCAGCAGGCGCGCCATAACGTCTCTTTGGGGAGCGATATAGCGGCGCAGACTAATTGAGGTCCGGCGCAGATCCGCCAATTGCGACCTTAATTCATGACTATCAGCGGATAAAATAGAATCCTCCAACACGCTGACCTTGTCATCCAGTTCAGCAACCACATCTCCCATGCGATCGGCAATTCGCTCAGCAGCCATCACCAGAAATTCCGCCGGCGAGCATGGGCCTTTACCGGCTTCGATACTACGGCGGATATCTTGTATGGCACGGACAAAGCGAAATCGCATCGAAATAATCCGCTTTTCAGTGAAAAGCATCCGGATGGCCACCATATCATCAGGATCTGCCCCGGGGTTGCAATTTACCCCCCTCAGAATAACAAGTAGCCCATCATCTGTTTGGCTATTGCGGGGTCGCGTTTCTCGATCCAAAAGTGAATCACACGTCAGTTCACTGAGTCCGGATTTTTCTACCAGCCAGGATCGCGCTTCGGTTATAGTTGAATCCAAATGGATCCACAACAAGCCCTGTTCAGGTTTCCATGCATCGATGGCTGCCCAGTCTAAGGCGTTGCCAGCGCCCATGCCGTCAAACAAATAGGCGCATACCAGAGCATTTTCTGCACTCATGTTTATTTCTCTCCGGGGTATATGTCTTGGTTTCACCTGCAGGCATTTTCAGTTTTATCTGGCGCTTGTCGTCATCGGCCTGATACACCTTGCAACTTGGAAACGCAAATTCGATATCTTCGTCATTAATCTTCGCAGAATCTCCAGACAGGTTTACTGCTGCCATTCATGCATGGCCCGCAAATCGGCCGGATGATACCAGACAATCATCATAATATTCAGGCGCCAATCATGGAATCCATTAAAGGAAACCCGGGGCGGAAAATCTGGCGTAATTCTATCACCAAGCTGCAACGGTTTGTCAAATAGAATGGTCAGCGTACCGAAAAAAAATCGGCTATAAAATCTTTGGCTGCAAATGCGACAGCAATACCGCCAATGCCAAGGGAGGCCAGCAAGGGGCCGATTTTAACGCCGGTCAGATTGTTGATCACGTCTCTTGTCAATTCTTTGTTTTGTCAAGCGGATCACACATTGGGATTGACATTAAATCATTAATCCTGCCAAATGTAAGCCTGAATATAATCCGTCGCGGCAATAGAGTATATTTGTTTGACAACGCAATTCATTGTTATTATTGTAATTTGCATTTATGGACGGCCTGAATCACTTGGCCGCCAACAAACATCGCCACTTTATCACCCGGAGACCATGAGAGGTTGCACATGAGGAAAAAAACGGTCAGTTTCGTTTGTATGATTGTGATAGGGCTACTGTTGCTTTTAGCAGCCGAAATCAAAGCTCAACAGAGCCTAAAACCTCCGTCATTGACCACATCATCGCTGGCGCTAACGGTCGAAAACTTAGAAAACAGGCGCAGCACCATCGAAAATAGGGCCGATATCGATGCCACCGCCAAAAGTGACAGCCTAAAGTATATCGATCAAGCAATTGCTCACCTGGAGATGGCGAGCAGCATCGAAGAAAAAACGAACGAAGTCTCACAGCTGCTCAAAGCGGCCCCTGAAAGGTTGAAAATTTTGTTGACAGAGTTGAAAAGATCGCTGTCAGCACCGGACAACATTGCCGAACGGTCGCGGCAAATGGACACTCTAAAGGTTGAGCAGCGCCTCCTGCAGAAAGAAGCTGAGCTCATTCAGGCCCAAAACAGGTTGCAGCAATGGGACGATCGCCTGGCGGCGGAAAAGGAGTTCAGCAACCAGGCAGCCGCTCAGCTGACCGGAGCAAATAGCCAGCGCATAAAAGTGGAAAACCAGCTGGCAGACCTCGCAAATATCACCGAAAAAGATGCCGTCAATTATTTCAGAAAGCTGAGCTTTGAAGCCGAGCTTAATAAAATAAACGCCGAAATCAAATTGATCGAGTTGCGCCAGAGCAGGCATAATGTGATCGTCGAATTGTTC
>JASFJF010000244.1:0-6297 GCA_050122255.1 Desulfobacterales bacterium | reverse complement strand
CTTTGTGATCTTCGTGTTCTTTGTGGTGAGATATCATCAGACGTATCCAACTGGCGTTTCCCAGATAACCGCGTTCGCTTTTAACCGCAGAACCAAGTAAAATACAAACTCCTGGATACGAGAAAATAGCAATAAGATCAGTACATTTAATTTTATCGATCATTGCGGTTCTTTATTTAGAACGCTGATCTCGACACGGCGATTCTCATTCCGACCTTCGTATGTATCATTGGGTTGAATCGGATTGTTCGGTCCCCTGCCAACGGTCGTGATTTTAGTGGTCGGGATGCCTCTGGAAATCAAATAACTTTTTACCATGTCTGCTCGGATTTTTGAAAGATCTTTATTGTATTGATAATCTCCCATAGAATCGGTATACCCTTCGATAATGATTTCTGTTGCCGGGTTATAGGCGTTGAGCCGAACAATTTGATCAAGTGTTTCAATTTCCTGATGGGCAATCTGATTGGATTTGTGTTTGAAATGAACGATAAACTTGTAATCCTTTGACGATGCAAGCTTGTTTTGGGGCAAGGGATTATATACGGGTTGGATATTTTCAGCAGCAGATGGTTTTGTGATTTCGCCCGGCGCGATGGACATCTTTTCAGCGCTGGTTTCGCCATTTTGGCTTTCTGTTACTACCGATTGGGTTGCCGTTTCTTGTCTGAACACCTTTGTCTCTGTATTCTCGCCGTTTTTTGATTGCGCATTTTCTATTTTTCCCTGCTGAGCTGTGCTGGTTAATTGAAAATGGGATATAAGGTACCCGGTCAGAATGCTTAACAAGATTAAAGCAGCGATGATTCCTTTTCGTTTGCTGCTCTGGTTTTCAGGGGGTGTTTGCTTAACGTTATATTCTCTTTGAAAATCAAATGATTCCTGAATATGATGCCTAGCCGGAATTGGATGATGTATTTGCTCTTGCTTTTTCGATTGCTGTCCATCCCTTAATATAGAAAGATCTTTTTCACACTCCAATATGATGTCTTGATCGATTTTATCTAATTGTTTTACAGAAGCGTTCAGCAAAGCGTGGTCGCATATAATATTGATGACACGCGGATAGCCGCGTGCAAAAGAATAAATTTGACGGATTGCGCCCGCCGTGAAAATGGTTCTGGTGGCACCGGCAACTTTAAGGCGATGTCCGATATATTGCTCGGTTTCAATGCTGGATAACGGATCTATGTGGTAACTGACCGAAATTCTTTTTCGAACCGCCTGGTTTCTTTCCTCTCTTAATATATCGACAAAGTCGGTTTGGCCGACAAAGAAAATGTTTATTAATTTCTCTTCTGCCCTTTCAATGTTAGATAACGTGCGAATTTGTCCGAGAAGCTCGTAGTTAAGTCTTTGCGCCTCATCAACGATTAACAGAACCCGTCCGTCAGAGCCATAGACTTCATAAAGAAAATTTTTAAATTCAATAAGAAACTTTCCTTTTGAATCAAAGGCTTTATTCATGTGAAATTCATGGGAGAGGATATTGAAGAAATCGATAATTTCAAGATCTGGATCTGCAATGGTGGCGGTAACAGACTTGACCGCGGTTGATTTGATTAGCAGGTTTGTCAACGCCGTCTTTCCGGTACCAATATCGCCGGTGAGGAGCAAAAAACCTTTGTTATCAAGAATTCCGTAATTCAAAAGAGCCCAGCCCTCTTTATGCTTTTCACCAAGCCAAAAAAAGGTGGGGTCTGGCGATATGTCGAAGGGTTTTTTTTCCAGATTGTAATGGTGACAGTACATGGCGTCTACAAAAGTGTTCTCTCGGGTCGAGGTTAAGATGCTCCGCCAACGCGCTTGATGAATCGTTTAAAAACGAATCGGCCGAAACCGATGAGAATTAATTCAAACTTAATGAAAATATAGGGCGACCATTTGAAATAATATCAAGCGAAAAAAAGGGGTATAAACAGGATCGATTAGATGCTCAGATCTGATGCTATCCCATCAATAAGGTTGTATTAACATCTTCACCTTAGAAATAGTAACAGCAATTTTCAGCCTCTGAGCCAAGCGGGGGCAATGTTTAATCCTTTCTAATACGGTCATTTCGGGGCTGTCAATACAAAATTATTAGAAATATCAATTATTTGTTTGTTATGCGCTAAAATTTTTAATTTAAATTTATTAAATACGGCGCCCGTCATGTTTATGATTAATATTCAATATTGGTGAAAAAAAAACGACGGTTTCATAGCGACATCGAATTTGATACGCTTGATCCACTTTCTCAGTGCTCGATTTGAAATATTTGTGATATCAACACAGGTTGATTCTAAATCCGAATTTAGACGGCAGCGCAATTGAAGCATTTTAATCGGAAAATAAAGCACATTGGTTCGCTTTTAGCAGACGTCATGATTGCCGACCGCAGGTTTGCCTTACGGGAGTTGAAACGCTTGCGAGGCAAAAAGGCCAAAGCGTTGCCTGTCGATCGGTTGCGAAATCGGCTGGATCGTCTCGAACGGCGCCTTGAGACATCCCGGCGCAAGCGAAGCCAGCGCTTGAAAAATGTGCCGCCATACAGAGATATTGATTCGCTGCCGATAACGGCCAAAAAGACGGATATCATTGCGGCCATTAAAAAGCATCCGGTTGTTATCGTATCCGGTGAAACCGGCTCCGGCAAAACCACGCAATTGCCCAAATATTGCCTGGCCGCCGGGCAGGGCATCGCCGGTATCATCGGGCATACCCAGCCGCGTCGACTTGCCGCCACGACTGTGGCCCGGCGGATTGCCGAGGAATTCGGCCAGCAACTGGGTGATGCCGTTGGTTACAAAATTCGATTCAGGGATCGCACATCGAAAAAGGCCTATGTCAAAATCATGACCGACGGCATCCTGCTGGCCGAAACACAAACCGATCGCTACTTGAATGCCTACGATACGATAATTGTCGACGAGGCCCATGAGCGTAGCCTGAACATCGATTTTATCCTGGGCATTTTGCAATCGCTGATCGCCCGACGGGACGATCTTAAGCTAATCATCACATCGGCCACTATTGATACGCAAAAATTTTCCAAAGCCTTCAGGGGCGCCCCGGTCATCGAAGTGTCGGGCCGCATGTATCCGGTACATGTGCGCTACCAACAACCGGAATCAAAAAAGAGGGCAAAAAATGAGGTGACCCATGTCGAGCATGCCGCACAGGCGGTCAGACAGCTAATAGCCGAAAGCAGCCGCGGTGATATCCTGGTTTTCATGCCGACCGAGCAGGATATCCGGGATACCTGTGAATTGCTGGAGGGTTCAAAATTCAAAAAATCGCGGATCCTACCCTTATATGCTCGGCTGACGGCCGCCGAGCAGGCCCGGGTCTTTGCACATTCGCCCGAACGCAAGATCATTGTGGCCACCAATGTGGCCGAAACCTCCATTACCATTCCGGGAATCAAATATGTGGTGGATTCCGGCCTGGCCCGCATCTCCAACTACTCGCCGCGAACCCGCACAACCTCCCTGCCGGTGATGCCGATATCGCGCAGCAGTGCCGACCAGCGCAAAGGGCGTTGCGGACGGGTGCAGAACGGCATCTGCGTGCGCCTATTTGCCGAAGCAGACTACCACAGCCGTCCGTTGTATACCCGACCTGAAATTTTGCGCGCCAATCTGGCAGAGGTCATTCTGCGTATGATTGCCTTGCGGCTGGGAGACATCAGTGATTTTCCCTTTATCGACCGGCCGGATTCAAAGAGTATTCGAGATGGGTATGATTTGCTGTATGAGCTGGGGGCGATAACAGCAAGGCGCAGGATGCCGGGTGCAGGGCGCAAGGCGCAAGGTGATACGGCAAAGATACCACCGGCCTGTCAGCAATCAGCACGTAGCATTAAGCTCACGCAGAAGGGGCAATTGATGGCCCGGATTCCACTGGATCCCCGACTTGCGCGCATGCTGCTCGAGGCAAAAGACCGGGGGTGCATCGATCAAATCGCGGTTATTGCCGCGGTGCTGAGTATCCAGGACCCGCGCGAACGTCCCCTTGAAAAAACGGCCGAAGCCGATCAGGCTCATGCGCAGTTTGATGATCCCATATCCGATTTTACCACTTTGCTGAACATCTGGAATCGTTACACTTATGTCCGGCAGACCCGCCGAAGCGGCAACCCGATCAAGCGCTTTTGCCGGCAGAACTTTCTGTCCTACAACCGTATGCGCGAATGGCGCGACATTCATTACCAGATTGGCACCATTCTGGAGGAATTTGGTATCAGCAAACGGCCGCGGGCTGCCAAAGCCCAGGCGCACAATCTGAGCCTGGATCGGGAACAGCCTTTATACCAGTCGATTCACCAGTCGGTTCTGAGCGGTTATCTGTCCAACATCGCCGAGAAAAAAGAAAAAAATGTTTTCAGGGCCACCCAGAACCGGGAGGTCATGGTTTTTCCGGGATCGGGACTATTTGACCGCGCCGGCCGCTGGGTCGTGGCGGCTGAAATGGTTGAAACCTCTCGACTGTTTGCCCGGACGGTGGCCAATATTGAAAGTCACTGGCTCGAAGCGCTGGGCGGGGATCTGTGCCGGCGGACCTATCTGAATCCCCGCTGGCAAAAAAGCCAGAGCACGGTCCTGGCCGATGAGCAGGTCAGCCTTTTTGGTCTGGTTATTGCGCAGCGACCGGTGCCTTTCGGACCGCTAAACCCGGAGGATGCTGCTGAAATTTTTATACGCTCTGCCATCGTAAAGGGGGATCTCGAAAAGCCGCTGGCCTTCATGACCCACAACCGGCGCCTGATCAATGATATCCAAAGACTCGAAGATCGGCTGCGGCGGCGTGATCTGTTGATCAGCGAAGAAGCCCTTTTTAATTTCTACACCGCAAAATTGCCTGGCGTCTACAGCGCGCAACTGCTCTCCGATAAAATCAAGAAAAAGGGCAATGATCGTTTTCTGCGCCTGAAAAAACAGGATTTGATGAACTATGATCCGGATGAAGGCGAACTCGCCCGCTATCCATTGAGCACCAAAATTAGAGGACAGCAGGTTAAGTATCGTTATCATTTTCAGCCCGGCGAAGATGATGATGGTGTGACCATTGAGGTGCCGGTTTCCCTGGCAGCTTCCGTTCCAAAGGAAGCGTTTGACTGGCTGGTACCGGGGATGATCAAAGAAAAAATTGAAACCCTCATTAAAGGCCTTCCCAAAGCCTATCGCAAAAAGCTGGTTCCGGTAAACGAGACTGTTGAGATCATCCAGCGGGAGCTTCCCCGCAGCAAGCAGGCGCTGCTTTCTACGCTGGGGGAATTTATTTTACAGCGTTTTGGTGTCGATATTCCCGCCTCCGCCTGGCCGCTGGAATCCCTTCCGGATCATCTTAAAATGCGCATTTCGATGATCGCTCCTGACGGGCGCGTGTTGCGATCGAGCAGGGACACCGCCATTCTCTCACAAGCTACCCGTGAAGCCGTTCCAGCCGATGCCTTTGAAGCGTATCGCCAGAAATGGCAGCAGACGGGCATCACTCGCTGGAATTTCGGTGATTTACCCGAGTTTATCAGCAGCCCCCCAAAGGCCCCGTCGAAATGGGTGGCCTATCCGGCCTTAGAAGCCGGTGACGATCCCGTCAAATCAGTACGCCTGACTTTGTTTCTACGGCAAGATAAGGCCTTTGTCGTCCATCGCCATGGTGTTGCCGGGCTTTATAAAATTCGTTTCGGAAAAGATTTGAAAATCTTAAAAAAAGGGCTAAAATTGCCCGGGCGGTTTAAAGCGGCAGCCGATTATTTCGGGGGCTCGGTCCGTGTCGCACAGCGCCTGATGGATCGGGTGATATCGGATCTGTTTTGTAAAAACATCCGGACGCAAAACGCATTCGACGCGCATGCCAAAGCTGTTTCTCCGATCCTTATTTCTTACGGCCAGAAACTGCTCGACTCCTGCCTGGTTGTCTTAGAGGCCTATTACCCAGTACGTAAAGAACTTGGTAAGCTAAAACAGGTGCATCTGGCCAACAGGGCTATCCAACATTTTTGTGATGGTTTAATATCGGCCCTCGAGCGCCTGGTTCCAGATTCATTTATGCAGCTTTACGATGCAGAACGGCTGGCACACATTGAACGCTATATCAATGCCATGCAGATCAGGGCCCGGCGCGCCCTGCTGAACATCGAAAAAGATCAGGCCAAAGACAGACAGGTCAAAGCTTTTGCGGATCGTCTGGACAAATTGCTGCAAGCCCTTTCGGCCAATGCAACAGCTGAAAAAAGAAAGGCACTGGAAGATCTTTTTTGGATGATCGAAGAGTACAAAGTATCCATTTTTGCCCAGGAACTGAAAACCGCCT
>JASFJF010000243.1:0-6319 GCA_050122255.1 Desulfobacterales bacterium | reverse complement strand
GGAAAGTAGAGGTGGTCATGATGCGGCACTCGCATAATTTTGTGGAAACCTACGACGGGCTGGTGGGATTTGGGGCTGACCGTCAGACAGATGAAAATACGGTTATCTATTATCTTCAAAAATTCTCGGATGACCTTTTAATGAAGACGCTGCTCCGGCGGCTGTCCGACGCTGAGCTTACCGAGATATTTAATTTGATAACCCGCTTGCTCAAAGCGTATCTGAACGACACAGAGTATCATGACCTTTTTTTAAAAGAATCCGACTAAAAAGGAGGACCGGAGGTGCTCACTGAAAAGCAACTCAAGCGCTATGCCGATGTCTTAATTTGGGGATTGCAAACGGCTAAATCCCGTCGAATTGCCAGAAACGATATTGTGCTCGTCCGATTCGATCTGGCGGCCGTCCGCTTGGCTGAAATATTATTCGCTAAATTGTTGGAGGCTGGCTCGCATCCACTGATGCGCTTGAATCCCACCGCCGCGATGGAACGCGATTTTTACAGCCTGGCAAACAGCAAGCAGCTGTTTTACATCCCGCCGGGTGAGCAAGACCTGTTTAAGCGCTTGAATGGCAGCATCTCAATATTCGCCCCCGAGTCCATGACCCACCTGGCGAGGATAGATCCACAAAGAATCGCCAGGTCGGTTCTTTCCAAAAAGAAATTGCGCGACGTGCTCGATAAAAGAGAAGCTCAGAAACAATTTAGCTGGACGCTGGGGATGTTTCCGACCTCTCAGCTGGCAAAACATGCACGCATCAGTCAAAAGGCGTATTGCGCGCAAGTTGCCAGAGCCTGCTTTCTAAATGCCGCTTCTCCGGTCGTCGAATGGCAGAATATTTTTAAGCAGGCTCAGCAGATTAAGCGCTGGCTTAACCGCTTGCCGGTGACCGCTTTGCAGGTGACCTCTGAAAATGTGGACCTGCGCATTTCACTGGGCGAAAAGCGGCGCTGGGTCGGCATAACCGGCCGGAATATACCCAGTTTTGAAATCTTCGTATCGCCAGATTGGCGCGGCACGCACGGCAGCTTTTATGCAGACCAACCCTCCTATCGCAGCGGCAATTACGTTCGCGGGGTTCGCTTAAAATTTAAGGACGGGCAGTTGGTTAAAGTAGGCGCTGAAAGGGGCCAATCTTTTGTCCGACAGCAACTGGGCATGGACAAGGGTGCCGCCCGGATTGGCGAGTTTTCATTAACCGATAAGCGCTTTTCGCGTATCAACCGCTTTATGGCCAACACGCTGTATGATGAAAACTTCGGTGGTCTAAACGGAAACTGTCATATCGCCATGGGATCCTCGTATTCAAATACATATGCCGGAAAGTCTGCCGAACTGAACAGGACGATGAAGCGTAAACTGGGCTTTAACGAATCTGCTCTGCACTGGGATTTTGTCAACACCGAAAAAAAGCGGGTGGTCGCAATTTTGAAATCCGCAAAAGAGGTGTTGGTATACGAAAATGGCAAATTTACGCTTTAGACTTGAATTGCTTCGCAGAGATTAAAGCAGGATGAATCCGGATGATGCTGTAAAAATGCCCCCTGATCGACAAAAATCCAGCGGGGCGGTGTAAAAAGACAATACTCAGGCACTCATGGCGGTTTTCAGAGGAAATCGCGTAAGTCTTCTGACCGACGTTACCAGATCCTGAAGCGCAAACGGCTTGGCAAAGACCTCATCAAACCCTGAATTCTGAATCTGCCAGGGCGTACCGGAAATACCGATGACCGGCACGGCATGATTACCGGAGGCCCGTATATGCTCAATGACACCTATGCCGTCCAGCCCGGGCATCCTCAGATCGGTAATCACCATATCATAGCTGCCATCGTCAAATTTTTGAATCCCCTCAATTCCATCGATCGCTGTCTCAACGTCATACCCGGACCGTGTTAATGCCTCCCGGATGACCCCCAAAATTCCCTTTTCATCATCAATCACTAATATGGTACTCATGATGGCTTCCTTGAAAGCGATTGGGACATTAAAATTTAGATTGCCAAAAATACAATATAGATTAGAATATGCCGCAAGTCAACAACATATTGTGTAGCCTAAAAATCAGACCACAATATATAGACGCTTAAAGCAGTCGTTAAGCTCAGCGTTCGTGATATGTTGTACAGGTCACAGCAATTATTAGAATGGCAAGGTATTTGCGATTGACCCGGTTTGGATGCGATTATGAGGGCAGCCCCCATGTGCATGCATCCCCAAGGAAGGAAAATAATATCTGCGACCCTAAAGCCATATTTGGCCAAGTCGGCTTTCCTGTCAAATCGAATTATCGCGTTTTATCAAAGTGAAGCGACCGGCGTTATCAACACTTTGCATCTGTTTGAAATATTGATGATTTAGAGCTTATGAGGCTTAATATCGTTTTATTTTAGAAGCTTATAGGACTTAAAATTTTGCCATAAATTTTAGATAGATTGGAAGTTATCAACATGTTATGAACATTTTTTTTGCACTGGAAGAATGTGCAAAATCGCCTGTTTTTTCGAATTTTCGAACACAAATGCAAGCGGCAGACAAAATAACAAAATAATAAAGCGCTGCTTTTAACATGCAGCGCTTTGCCATAACTCATCTCAAAAATGCATCCAACGCCCAGAGGCTGTGTTCTGGGCAGGGACAGGGAACCCCTTTATCCCCTGTCCCTGCCCAAAATGCTCGAATACCAACTTGTATGCTCCGCTTTTAAATCGGATTTCGCCTTGGCCTTAGGCCTGATATACTGTATTTGAGATGGTTTTACTTATTTGCTTTCAGTGATGATTGAAAGAGCGGATATCCTGTTTTATATCTCAATCAATCAGCTGTCTAACATATTAGGATTTATGAAATTATACCGTTAGACCTTAAATTTGCCGAAGTCTTCCGGTGAGAGGCTTTCCAGATAATCGGCCCATTTTTTACCCTCTTCACTGGTATCCAATACTTCGGCTTCACTGTCTCCGATTTTCGATTTTTGCATAACTTCATCGGCCACGTAGATTGGCGCATCAAATCGCAGCGCTAGTGCGATTGCATCACTCGGGCGCGCATCCATTTCAAATTTACCATCTTTGGAAATAAAATAAATTTTTGCGAAAAACGTGTTGTCCTTTAAATCGCAAACCTCGATTTTAGAGATGGAAATGGACAAGAGATCGCTAAAATTCTTGAACAGATCGTGGGTCATCGGACGTTCATATTTTATCTTCTGGAGGGCCGATGCAATCGCGGTGGCTTCGAGCAAACCAATCCAGATCGGAATCGCCTGATCTGTTTTTTCAGATTTCAATATGATGATGGGCGTGTTCGAGGCTGGATCCATTGTCAAACCCGCGATACTCACCTTATGCAGCATAATATTCAACTCCTTTCAACCCTCGCAACGGGGGCTCGAGGTTCACCGCTCTGCCGGACAGCGAGTGAGAATAGCCCTTATCGATATGGATGCCAACCATTTTGCCTATCAAATTCAGGCCGTTGAATGCAGACTCATCCACATTAAAATTAACGATTTTGTTGGTGGATGTACGACCGCTCCATTGCAGCGATGAATCGCTGCCGGCCGGACCAACGGCTTCATTTTTTTTACTGAATCCGTCGGTCAAAACCCACTGGGTTGATCCGACCAATTGTTGATTTTTGTTCCGGGTAAACCGATCCTGTATGGCCAAAATGATCTGAAGCCTCTCGCTGATAATCGATGTTGATATCTTATCAGGCAGTTTAACCGCAGGCGCAGGCGGCCGATCGGAGTATTGAAAGGCAAAGAGCCCGTCAAATTCAACCGTTTCGACCAATTGCAGCGTCTGATCAAAGTCGGTCTTGTTTTCCCCGGGAAAGCCGACGATTATATCAGATGTAATGGCTATCTGTGGACAAGTATCCCGTAGTTCGGTCACTTTGTCAAGGTACTGCTCCCGGGTGTAGTTGCGGTTCATCCGTTTTAAAATCCTGTTGGCGCCGGATTGAACCGGCAAATGAATATGCGAGCATAGTTTGCTGATATCCTTGAATCCTGATATTAGATCGGTCCCCAAATCTTTTGGGTGCGAAGTGGTAAAGCGGATACGCAGAAGGCCGTCGACCTCGTTTATCATGCATAGAAGCTCGGCAAACGAGCACAGGTTCTGGTTTCTCCCGTAGCTATTGACATTTTGTCCCAGCAGGGTGACTTCCTTGACCCCGTTATCCACCAGCGCTTTAATTTCACGCAGGATGCTTTCGGGTCGACGACTTGTTTCCCTGCCCCGCACAAAGGGAACCACACAATAGGCGCAGTAATTATCACAACCGCGCATAATGGTGACAAATTTGGATACCTGGGAGGGTTCCGGGTGCCCGACAAGAGAATCCGAGATGTCCGGTGTCTCACTCATATCGACATCTACGATGCGGCAACGGCGGCCTTCGATTTGTTGGATCAGGTGCGGCAGCCTCTCAATTGCCTGGGTTCCGAAAACAAGGTCGACCGCAGGCATGCGCTTCAGAATCTGCTGGCCTTCCTGCTGGGCCACACAACCGCCAATACCGATGATCAGTCGCTTCTTGTGACGCTTCAGCTTTGCCAGCCTTCCCAGAAAGCTAAAGGCTTTTTGTTCGGCTTTGGCCCGAACGGTGCAGGTGTTGACGATAATCAGATTCGCATCGTCGAGCGCTGCGGTTTGTTTATAACCGACGGCCGCCAGCCGCATGGCGATTTGCTCCGAATCGTATACATTCATCTGGCAACCAATGGTATGAACATAAAGGCGCTTTGAATTCATGGGCAAACGGGTTGTCCTCTTATTGATGTTGACTGGGCAGGTTGCCGGATAATGTTTTTTGCGGCTGAATCATTATCTGTTTTGACAGATCCTGCAATATATCTTCGAACTGCCGCTCGCAACCCGGTGCAATGTAAAATAGAATAATTCCTCTTTGCGGGTCAATGGTTCGAAGTGCGGCGATGCCGCCATACGCTTCAAAAATAAATTTTATGAAAGCGATTTTTCTACGATCCACTCGGTAGTACTGTTGCTTGGTCTGCAAAGTATGCCTAACTTGCAAAGTTGTAAGCTCACTTCCAGCTGAAACCAATAGATTGTATGTTTTTCACGGCTGAGCACTTTCGAATATAGCCCCATCGGCCGTTTGGCTCGAATTGAAGGCCCAAAATCCATAATAACCACATATACCCTATTTGCAATAAAAAACCCTTAGCCAGCAACAGGCTAAATTACGGGTTGTTCAACTGTCGCATATGCGTTATAGGGCCGTCGATGCAAAAAAAATGGAACATATTACAGCCAGATGCCATTCAGGTAAAACAATTGAGTGCCCGTCTGGGATGCCATCCGGTCACCGCAACGATTCTAATCAACCGGTCGCTGATATCTGCCGAACAAGCGTCATACTTTTTGACCTCCTCACTCAATCAGATGCGTCCCCCATTTGCCCTCAAAGATATGGATGCAGCTGTAAATCGGATCTGCCGTGCCATCCAGGAAAAAGAAAGAATTCTGATCTTCGGTGATTACGACGTAGACGGAATTAGCGCTACCGCCGTGCTGTTTGAATTTCTGCAGTCCGCCGGCGCTGATGTAAGCACCTATATTCCGCATCGCATTGACGAAGGGTACAGCCTGCAACCTTACCATATTGAAAACTACGCGCTACCCAACCAAATTCGCTTAATTATTACCGCTGATTGCGGATCCGGCAGCACAACTGCCCTTGCTGCTGCTGGCACATCGGGAATCGATGTTGTCATAACCGATCATCACGAAATATCAAAAAACATTCCGCCAGCGGCGGCGGTGCTCAACCCCAAACGATGGGATTGCACCGCCGGCATGGAGACGCTTTCCGGGGTGGGTGTTGCTTTTTCCCTTGTTATCGCCTTGAGAAAACAGTTACGCGCAGCCAACTTTTGGAAGAATCGGCCGCAGCCAAATCTTAAGCGCTATTGCGATCTGGTGGCTTTGGGAACTATTGGCGATATGGTCCCGCTGATCGGCGAAAATCGCATATTCGTAAAAGCCGGGTTGGACCTGATCAATGCGGCGAACCGACCGGGGATTAGCGCACTGTGCGCAGTTGCCGGAATCTCACAGCAGCCTGTAAATGCAGAAGACGTTGCCTACCGGCTTGCTCCACGCCTGAACGCCGCCGGCAGGATGGAGCATGCCTCTCGCGCTCTGCATCTGCTGACGACTCAAGACGCCCAAGAAGCCGACCGGCTGGCGCAAGCACTCGATGACTTAAACCTTAGGCGGCGAGAACTGGAGCATTCCATTCTGAATGCTATTTTAGCTGATCTAAAGCATCAACCCGATCTC
>JASFJF010000242.1:0-6328 GCA_050122255.1 Desulfobacterales bacterium | reverse complement strand
AAAGCATATAATGGGAAAGATTAGGCGTCGGGTCATCGCAATCCGTCAAAGCTCAATTATGCAGCTCTATTGCTTATGCGCTGTGTTGGACACCGTTTAAAAATGTGATAAAAGCCACAGCGATATGTCAGAAAATATTGATCTATAGCGAAACTTAGCCCGGAAGTAAAAGAGGTTTTCAAATTCGTCGGCACAAAAGTACAACTTTCAACTGTGCACTCCAGGAGCGGCCATGTCAAATATTCGCAACAAAACGATTCAAGGACTACAGGTGGGTGATACATTTACCGTTTCGCGTCAATTTACCGAAACCGATATGCAAAAATTTGCCGATATCACCCGTGACTATAATGCAGTCCATTTTGATTCACGTTTTGCTGATGCCAAGAATTTTCGCGGCCGGATATGCCATGGCCTGCTGGTGGGCAGTATGCTGACCGAGATCGGCGGGCAAATCGGTTGGCTGGCATCGCTGATGAACTATCGATTTAAGAAACCCGTCTATTTTAACGAAACCATTACCTGTAAATTTAGCATCACGCATATTGACGCGCAGCGGCGGGCCAGGGCAACAGCTCTGTATTTTAATCCGAATGGTGATCTGGTCCTTGAAGCCGAATTGGAAGGTATCCTGCCGGATGAGACCGAGCGCCAGATTCTAAATGCGATGGTGCACGAAGGTGATCCGACCAACAAAGTGCGATAGAAAGGCATCACTCCGGCTGGTTTTGTTTCTGAGTTTGTTGGGGCTGTACGCTCGTCGGGTTTGGCGTCCGGCCAGTGACAGCACGCGCAGGCTTCATCATCATAGAGCGACCTTCAAACACGGCGCCTTCTTTGATGTCAATCGATGTAACGGTACAGTCACCGATGAGTTTTCCGCTTGGGTGAATCTCCAACTGCTGGTGAGCGGTGACATTGCCGGTGACCTCTCCTTGAATCACGATATTCTTGGCCTCTAAATCGGCTTCAAGGATGCCGGTATTGCCAACAAAAATATCACCCGACACCGCAATGGCGCCTTTTATAAAGCCTTCCACATGCAAATTTTCAGACCCTTTAATCTCACCTTCAATTTTGACATTCTGACTCACCAGGGATGTGGAATCGGCGGTCTTGGCTTTTTGCATCGAACATGCTCCTTATCTCGTAATCAAATCCAATTCTAATTGGGGCTGTGGTGCGTACAACCAATCGTGGCGACAACCGATCACTAAAGGGGTTTTGATGTGACCGGTTTTTGGGGTCCCGGCGCCGCCTCCGCCGCAGCGGGTTTTGAAGCCTTTGTTACGCTACCGCTCATGGTAATCTCGCCATTAAAAGAAGCACCTTCGGTAATGGACAGTTTGGGGGTGATGATCTGCCCTTCAATACGAGCGGTTTGATCCAGATGCAACCGTTGCAGAGCAGCCAGCTTCCCCTGCACGTTTCCATTGACGGAAATGACGTCAGCCTTGACATCACCCTTTATCTTAGCCTGTTGGGCAATTTTGACCCGACCCCGCAGATTAAATTCTCCGTCAAGGCCGCCCAGGATAATGACATTGCCATTTCCGGATATACGACCCTTAATCGTCAGATTTTTGCCAAAATACGATGTTTCATTTTGTGATACAGCTGCCGGGTTGCGCCGGGGTGGGTCTTCGTTTTTCTTTTTACCAAACAGTGTCATCTGTTTGCTCCTCTTTGAAATGGGTTTTACTGGCAATTGTCTTGCGGACACTTCCATTATATATCAAAATGAAAAAAATCAACAGCTAGTCTTTGGCCGGACTGCACTTTTTTATCGGCAGGTCTCAGGCAAGCCAGCCTCTAAAGATTTTGAATATCAGGATTTACAGTGGGCATTGATTCAATCCAACTTTTTGAAGGCTATTGTTTCGATGCCGCAAACTTACATCGGCCGATTATCTAATGTTCACGTTGCGCCCTGACAACTATACGTTTATGTGATATAGCAGCTGTATAAATATTCGGAGTTACCTATGAAAAAAATGATTCTAGCGCTTGCGGGTTTCGTATTTATCTGTTCCACCGGACATGCCAGCGAGGACACACATGAACCCGCTACCACCAAGGCCCGGCATCAAATGGTGCAGGCAACCATCAAAGATCGGGGTATATCAGATAGCCGGGTTTTGGAAGCAATGCAAACCGTACCCCGACACCGTTTCGTGCCGGATAGACTTCGTTCGGCCGCATACGCCGATCGACCCTTACCCATCGGCGAAGGCCAGACCATTTCACAACCTTATGTGGTCGCATTGATGACCGATATCCTGGGTCTCAAGAACAACCATCGCGTTCTGGAGGTCGGAACCGGCTCTGGATACCAGGCTGCAATTTTAGGGGAACTAGCAGCGCAAGTTTACACAATAGAAATTAAGAAAAAACTTTATGATCGGTCTATTAAGATACTGAAAATGCTTGATTATGATAATATTCATTTACGACATGGCGATGGGTATTTTGGATGGCCGCAAGCGGCCCCATTTGATGCCATCATGATCACAGCGGCCATCGACCATATCCCGCCCCCGTTGCTTAAACAGCTAAAAAATGGCGGCAGGCTGACATTGCCGCTGGGTAATCCGTTTTCCTATCAGAACCTTGTTTTGGTGACCAAAAAAGGTGACGATCTGATTGTCAAACAAATTACCGGTGTTCTTTTTGTACCCATGACCGGCCATGCTCTAAAAACACCCGCACCTTGAATACCTATGATTCTCAGTGCCGTTTTCCTGATCGGTTTTTCAACCCTGGCCTTTGAAGTCCTGTTAACCCGGGTCTTTTCGATTACCCAGTGGAATCATTTATCTTTCATGGTCATCAGTATTGCCCTGTTTGGCTTTGCCGCCAGCGGCACCTTTCTGAGCATTATCGATACCCTCCGCGGCGATCGAAGCCGCCGACAGCCGTCAAGCCGACAATCCGCCGCTCTCTGGGCAAGCCTTTATTCCGCCTCAACCTTGATAGCATTCATCGCCGTCAACAATCTACCGCTAGATTATTTCCGGCTGACGGTTGAGCCCATTCAGGGGTTGTATTTACTGGCAGCTTTTGTCATTTTGGCCCTGCCGTTTTTTTTCTCAGGCGGTCTGGTCGCCTTGGCATACACCCGCAGGCCACAGCAGACCGGTTTAATATATTTTGCCACCATGAGCGGCTCAGCCTGTGGGGCGATATCACCGGCCTTGCTGCTCCCTGTTTTCAGTGAAGGCCAGCTGATTGTCTTTTTTGCCCTTATACCACTGCTGGTGGTGCCGTTCAGTCTGTTTCAACGTTCTGCAGGTCGGACGTCTGAAGCCCGTCCCCCAATAAAGAGCATATGCTTGGCGATTTTAGTTTGCATGTTTGCCGGCACAGGCCTGTTTTGGATATTGACCAACGCCCGACACCTGATCGCCGTGCACCCTTCGTCGTATAAAACCCTTTATCAAGTCTTACAATTTCCGAACACCCGCGTTGAACATACCGTCAACACCATCAGGGGGCGCATCGAGCGGGTCAGGAGCCCGCATATTCGCTTTGCGCCAGGCCTGAGTCTGCGTTACACCGAAAACCTGGCGCCGCATAGCGCCACCTTCAGAGATGGTGACCATCAATTGGTCCTATACGCGACGCAGACGCCGTCAAATGCTGCCTTTGCTGCCCATACACTCAGCTATAGCGGTTATCAGCTGCATCCCCACGCTCAAAAAGCGCTGATCATCATACAAAATGGTGGTTCTGCCATGGCCTGCGTTATGGCTGCCGGAATTGAGGATGCCACGCTGGTGGTTGAAAATCCATCTCTGGCCGAAATCCTCCGAAAACACTACGGCCGTGAAGTGGTTGCCCGTCCGGCGCGTGCTTATTTATCGAATAGCACCAATCGGTTTGATATCATTCATGTTGAAGACTGGGGAACATCGATTCCGGGATCGACCGCTCTGAGCCAGGATCACCTGTTTACGAGCGATGCCTTTGTTCAGTATTTAAATCACTTAACTGCGGATGGGCTGATCATTGTACCCCACCGTTTGCTCCTGCCGCCGGCCGGCAGTTTGCGCTTATGGGCAGCTGCTCATGAGGGCTTAACCAAAACGGCAGTCGCACATCCGGCAGGCCATCTGGCGCTACTGCGCAATTGGGACACATTTGTGCTGTTAGTATCCAAAAGGCCCTTTGACAATATGGACCGCCTGAAGGCATTTGCAAGCGGGCACAATTTTGATCTTGTTTATCTGAGCGGACTGACATCCGATCAGGCCAATCGCTTCAACCAATTTGATGCCCCCTATCACTATGACGAAATTAATCGTTTGGCAGCCGCCTATCGTCAGGGCGCAGAAAATGTGTATTTCAAATCCTATTTGCTGGATGTTCGGCCCCAATCGGACAATCGGCCCTTCCCGGGGCGCTACCTGAAATGGCGAAAAATCAAAGCTTTGTACCAGACCCTGGGCAGCCGTCTGTATGCCCTGCTCATGTCCGGCGAACTTGTGGTGATGGTGGTTTTGATCGAAGCGATAGTGGTCAGCGGGTTGCTATTGCTATTGCCGCTCTTTTTTGTGCGGCGACGCACCCGCAAGCCCTCTCGTGTTCAAGTGCTCTACTTTTTAGGCATTGGCGCCGGATTTATGTTTGTTGAGCTTTTTTTTATTAAAAAATTTATCCTGTTATGGGCCGATCCGGTGATCAGTTTTAGCGTAGTAGTTGCCGGGGTGCTCATATTTTCAAGCCTGGGTGGTTTCTGGGCTCAAAAACAAAATAAGTCCGTTTTAAAGGCAGCTCTGTATATTTTACTCGCGCTGTTACTGGCAGCTTCCATTTCCCTGGATCCACTCATACAAGGATTGATGGGCTGCGCTTTGATCTGGCAATATGCAGTGACCCTGCTGGTCATAGGCCCGATCGGATTTTTAATGGGATTGCCGTTTACGATCGGTATGCGCGATATGCTATCTTCAGCTGCCCAGCGCGCATATGCCTGGTCAGCCAATGGCTGTGCGTCGGTTCTTTCATCAATTTTGGCCGCTCAGATGGCGCTGGCATTCGGTATTGTTCTCATTCTGCTGAGTGCGATTGCAGCTTACGGGGTCGTCTTGTTGACCTGGCAGCAAATGAACAAGGCTTGAGGCGAAAAGGGGCCGTCACCCGACTTTGAAAACGATTCCCATTTTATCGAGCGCCGCGGGGATAAGGTGTATTCGGTTTGGACATGTTGAGACCTTCGTTACGTTTTTACGGATAGGAAAAAAGGAAAAAACGATGCAAACATCTGATGGTTATCAACCACCACGATTATTAAAAAACCCCCACCTGCAGACAATTCTCGCCAGCAGCAAACTCCGGTTAATCGGCATCAATCCTATGGGTGCCGCTGCCCGTGAACGAATCATCCAAACAGATGTTGGCACCAAACTGCTGGGCTACCATTCCGCACAACCTGTGCAGCCGGCAAAGGGTATGGCCGTTTTATTATCCGGCTGGGAAGGCAGTGCGGATTCAACTTACATATTGCGTTGCGGCAGAATACTTTACGATTATGGCTATGATGTGTTCAGATTGAACTTCCGTGATCACGGTCACAGCCACCATTTAAATAGTGGAATTTTCTATGCCGTTTTGCTCGAAGAGGTTTATCAGGCCGTTGCACAGGTGGCCGATGGCGATCAAAAACGACCGGTGCTTTTGATTGGATTTTCATTGGGCGGAAATTTTGTTTTAAGAATCCTGCAAAAGTGCACCCAATGCCCGATCGTCAATTTGCGTCATGCCGTCAGCATAAGCCCGGTCCTCAACCCGCAAAGATCGACCCAAACGATCGATGGCATTGCATTTATCCGCAGGTATTTTTTGGCCAAATGGCGGCGTTCATTATTGAAAAAGCAGTCTTTGTTTCCGGATCTTTACGATTTTAGCGAAGTCAGGCGCTTAAAGACTATCCAGGCAGTAACCGAATTTCTGCTGGCCAAATACAGTGATTTTAAATCGGCCCAGGACTACTTCAACGCCTACGCCGTTATGGGGTCTGCCGTTGCGGACATCAACATCCCCACAACTGTCATCACAGCTGCCGATGATCCCATCATTCCGGTAAGTGATTTTTACGATCTTGTGGCGAATACGTATTTTGAATTGGTGATTCATCCGCACGGAGGGCACAATGGATTCATCACCGGATTTAATCTGCAAAGCTGGTATGAAATGCACATCGTAAGGCTTTTTGACGAGATTGCGCAGCGATCATAACTGGCGCTGAAATTGACGCTTGCTTTTCCTTAAAGGGCGCTTTAGATTATCTGTGAAAATAGACCAAACGGAGGATATTCATGGAGGACAA
>JASFJF010000241.1:0-6392 GCA_050122255.1 Desulfobacterales bacterium | reverse complement strand
TTTTTAACTTGGTATCTCGAATAGCATCGCCCGTCAAGCGACGATTGGCAAAAATCCTTTGTTCAGCTCGATATCGCTACCGGCAGACCAGCAAAATTAAAAGACCAAGCTATCTGAGAAACTCAAGTTGGATACGTCTGATATTATCGCACCACGAAGAACACGAAGTTCACAAAGGCAAAACACCTAAATATACTTTTATCATTTCGTGCCCTTCGTGGTTATGCAGACGCCACTTGAGCTTACTGCATAACCGTATTAAAAATAATGACGGGAAACACCAACATCTGGGCCGGCGCACGGCGATGCGGAATTATCTGAGGGGTGATTCGTTGGGCAAAAATTGCCACCCAAAGTGGCTCAGGTGGCTTTTTGTCTTTTGGGCTTTTTACCGATAAATTGTAATTTGATGGGACCAATCTGGATGATATCCAACTCATTTAGTTTGATCGGTTTGTTGGATGTCTTTTTATCATTGATTTTGGGTTTTGCCAGGCCGTTCATATAGCTAAAATAATAGCCATCCCGGGTGCGACTGATAGTGGCAGCCGTCTTTCCAATTTTCCATCCTTTGATGACAATATCATTGGACGCATCCTTGCCAATTTTTGTGACCTTTTTTTTGAGGGCCAGTGTGCCTTCCCCCCCGGCCAGGTAGGTTACGTATCCTCGGACAAGCTTTTTTTTGCTGTTCGCAGGTTGTTTCGACTGGAGCTGATCACCAGTTTCCGGCTGGGAGTCGTTTTGGTTCGGCATGGACCGGTACTCATTGGTATCTATCGCCATGGTTTTTTCTATTTCGACTTGCTCATTGTCTTCCGGGCGGATCTCACTTTGAAAATACGCAAAAGTAAGCGAGTGTTTGCCGATATAAACGACATCTCCATCCTGCAACCAGTGTGAGCTGACCAGTTGCTGGTTAATAAAAGAACCGTTTTTGCTCTTCAAATCGATGTAAACAAATCCGTCACCGGCCGAATCAATTTTGCCATGGTGGCTGGATACGGCCAGGTTGTCAATGACGACATCATTGTCTTTGCGACGTCCGATTTTCAGCGAACAGCCCGGGGGCAAATGATAATCGGCCAAAACATTATCTTTAAATTTTAGTGTGATTTTTGGCATGCGGTCAGTTCAATTTGTTTATTTTTCGGCTGTAAACAGGCGTTTCATAATCTTTGGAATATGTCTTTAAGCCACCCAAAAATACGACGGCTATTTCTGGCGTCGGATTTAATTTTAAGCACAATGGCGGTAATATTATCTTCACCACCCCGGACGTTTGCCAGATCGACGAGTTTTCGGCAGGCCAGGTCCGAGCGTTGATTTTCAACCAGTTCAAGAATTTCTTCCGGTGTTGCTTTATCGGTTAAGCCATCAGAACACATCACCAGAATATCGTTCTTGAAAAACGGTATTTCTTTAAGGTCGGCCTGCACGGATTTATCAACGCCCATTGCACGGGTCAGCACATGCTTAAAGTCATTCCACAATAGTTCAGCGTTTTCCGGATCCAGCTCGGCCTGCTCGGCAACCAGTGTGTGCGGCACAGAGAGAAGCTTAATGTTACCATTCCGAATCAAGTAAACCAGGCTGTCGCCCACATTGGCGACAATAATGGTTGTGTCGGTCAGATACACGGCAGATACCGTAGACCCCATCCCATTGTAGTCTTCGTTTTGCAGGGCTGCTTGATGAACGACATGGTTGGACAGCTGTATCCCGGCCAGCAGCCGGCGGGCATCTTTAGACAGGTTGCCATTGGTTTTGATCACATCCTGTCCGGAGTCCTGGTCGGGGTCTTGATTCAGGTAGTCATGGATGGTATCAACGACCAGCTTGCTGGCCACTTCTCCTGCATTGTGCCCGCCCATGCCGTCTGCAACGATGTAAAGCCCCATGCCGTCATCGTAGAAAAAAGAATCTTCATTCAGTTCTCTTCTTCTGCCGATGTCGCTCATACCCGAAGATTCAACGTCAATCATATATATTTCTTCAGAATTTGGTTGCTTTCTGACACCTGAAATGAGTTCTGATGCTGAATATCCGCATTTATGATTGCAATCTAACTAACTACTTATTATTATTATTTATATTATAAAAACAGCTTTTGGTCAAGCCTTCGAAAGTTTCTGATTTATTATCAATGGGTTGGCGGACTGATTGTGATCAATATTCTTGTGAAAACTTGACGGTTAGACGGCGTTGCGCCTTTTGAGATAGGCGCCTGATAGGGTCATTATAGCAGGAATGAGCGTTTCAGAATTCCACCGCTGCCGTAAAAGCGAGCATACAAATGGCAAGGATCAGTTTGTTAAAGAATACGATTCAGGAATATGCCTGGGGATCGATGCATGCGATTCCAGAACTATTAGGTCGCCCGAATACTGCAGATCAACCTCAGGCAGAGCTTTGGATGGGTGCGCACCCCAAAGCCCCCTCTTTAGTCTACCACAACGGCCACTGGGTCTCCCTGCAACAGCTGATCGCCCAGAACCCCCAAGATATTCTGGGAAGGTTCGTAGCCCATAAATTCAATAATCGTCTGCCGTTTCTGTTTAAAGTCCTGGCAGCCGCAAAGCCACTTTCCATTCAGGCACATCCCAATAAACAGCAAGCCCAAAAAGGCTTTCAGCGTGAAAATGAACAAAACATCCCTCTGGAGGCCGCTGAACGCAATTATCGTGATGACAATCACAAACCTGAATGTATTTGCGCATTAACCCGTTTTTGGGCTTTGAGCCGATTCCGAAGGATACCCAACATTTTTGCAGACCTGCAACAACTGAATCTCAAACTGCCCAATATTATGCTGGCTGAATTTAAACAGCGTCCGACATCCAAGGGGCTGCAGCGATTTTATACATCATTGATGTCTCTGAGTCCGGATCAGAAAAAACAGGTTGTAGGCGAAACGCTCAAAAAAGCACACCATGATTCCGCTCATCGAGCGGAATTTCAGTGGATGATAAAACTGGCCGACCATTATCCTGAGGACATCGGTGTGCTTTCACCATTATTCTTGAACCTGATTCGTTTGGAGCCGGGTCAGGCCATTTATCTGGATGCCGGTGAACTGCATGCCTATCTGGAAGGGCTGGGTATCGAATTGATGGCGAATTCCGATAATGTTCTGCGAGGCGGATTAACACCCAAACATGTGGATGTGCCGGAATTGCTGCGCACATTGAATTTTAAAGGCCGCGACGTTACCCTTCTGGAACCCCAGGCTACGGGCACAAATGAGCGCATTTATACCAGTCCGGCGGCAGAATTTGTTTTAGCGGTTATTACCCTGAGCGCAGGCAGCGTTTATCAAAGCCCGCCACAGCGCAGTGTAGAAATTATGATTTGCACACAGGGTAATTTAACGATTGCCGAACACGATTCTCAGATTGAAACCGAGTTGCCTCAGGGCGCCTCTGTGTTTGTACCTGCATCGGTGAAGCGTTACAGCTTGAAAGGGGAGGGGACCTGTTATAAGGCCGGTGTACCGCTTGGACGTTAGATGCATTTAGGGTAATACTTTTTCATTGCGAAATGCATTGACCCGAGCTCCTTTCCTAATACTCACCTGGGAAGCCGCACATAAAGTACTAAAAAAAATACGACAGTTGCCGTATTGCGACGCGCGTGTGCATCAGCTAAAATATAGATAATCTGTGGTAGCGTCCGGGGGGTGATTTAAATATGAGACGTCGTCCATTGTGTTGGCCGGTTCTTGTGGTCCTGTTTGTCGCCTTTATCGGTATTGGTCGGGTGTGGGCTCAGGAAAGCGATAGGCTCAATATCAACACTGCATCTGTCAGGGAACTGGCAGAATTAACGAATATCGGTCCCAAATACGCTGTGCGCATCGTCGAGCATCGCCAGAAATACGGTCCCTTCAAACTGACCGAAGAACTGATGGATGTTCCGGGAATCGGCATACGGACTTTTGGCAGAATCAAAGATCAGATCATCGCGCAATAAGCGCCATACTCCATCATGTGAGCGCTCCGAAAATCAGCCACCCGTCACTGATGGGTGGCTGATTCATTTTTGTTTAACTCGATTGTTCGCGCCCCACGATGAGGCGGATCTCATGCAAAATGGCGGCAACAGGTTAAAGAAAAAATAGTTCCAATAAACAGCTCTTAAAGGAGGTGTCGCATGCGAAAGCGAAAACGCTTTTTTCAAATAGCCATCCTACTGGCAGTCATCTGCTTGAATTTATCGTCTTTGCAGGCCGACGATAATCGCAAACTAAATATCAACACAGCATCAGCCGAAGAATTGGTTCAGCTACAAGGTGTAGGTCCCAAAAAAGCGGCAAATATCGTTGAGTTCAGGGAAACCAACGGTCCGTTCCAAATACCTGAAGATCTCACTAAGGTTCCGGGGATCGGTCCCAAAACCTTTGAGGCCAATGAGGAGCGAATTGTGGTAAAACCCGATTAATCAGCGCGCCTCAAAAAAAAGCCAGACGTCTTCGATTTTTTGCGAATTTTGATTTTCTTCTGGCATGCTTTTCGCTGCAAGCAAACAAATATTTGCTTAAATTTAAGATATTTCTTGACAAACCCCATCTGGATAAGTTAGCACTTGCGTGCAAAAATATGCAAGTTTCTAACGCTTTGGAGGAGCAGATGAGCTATGACACTCACAAAAGCAATGATCGTTGATGCCATTCATGAGCAACTTGGATATCCTAAAAACAAATCCGCCGAAATGCTTGAAACATTACTGGAGTTGATCAAAGGCACTCTTGAAAAAGGTGAGGATGTTTTGATCAGCGGGTTCGGAAAGTTCTGCGTCAAGGCAAAGAACCAGCGTCGCGGACGAAACCCCGCTACCGGAGCAGATATGATACTTGACCAGCGCCGAGTGGTCACCTTCAGATGTTCCCATTTGCTGAGAGAAAAAATTAACAACCAATATTAGCAATTGGCATTCTGCTGATCCGCAGTTTTAACCTCAAGCTTAAACTGGGAACAACAGAATAATGGATTGGAGAGGGTCAAGGACGGATATGACCACTTCAATTGTAAAAGCCAGCAACTTTTCGCAAAGGCATCTCTTCAACTTGAATGAGATGCTTTTTTAATGGATAGAAGCAATGCCTGGCATCTTCATTCGATGGCTGACTACCACAGCGGCTATTGTCGCCACCGCTTATCTGCTGGATAATATCCAGGTGAGCGGTTTTTTTTCGGCTCTATTCGCTGCTGCGGTGCTGGGAATCTTAAATGCTGTTTTAAGGCCGCTTGCGCTGTTGCTGACGCTTCCGATTAATATATTATCCCTGGGACTGTTTACATTTATCATTAACGCGCTGATGCTAAAGATAGCCTCGGGCATCATTCCGGGTTTCGGAGTATACGGATTTTGGACTGCCATTTTTGGATCATTGCTAATCAGTCTGATCAGCTGGCTCCTAAATTCATTCATCGGTGAAAAGGGCACAGTGACCTCCATTCACGTCCAGCACAACCGCACAACGGCAAGGGGGAAGCAGGACGACACCATTGATTTGGAGCATAAAGGCGACAATCGCTGGGAATAGTAAAAACATCACAAAAATGCATCCAACGCCCGCCAATGGCTTTGTCCCACACCTCGTTACACGCCTCCACCGCCCTGCCAAAACCGTTCTTAAAATCGTTGATCGAAGGCCTCTGGCATGCGGGCTACTGTCATCGCAAACCGATGAGGCGGGGGTGATACGAGCTACAGGCGCCCATGCTGCCGGCCAGGTAATGCTGATTTGAATATTTGACAAATCAAGCCATTCGCGCCTATGATGCGGACACATTCGGTCTGGCCGTTGGCATGCACTTACTGTTTTTCTTTGACACCTGCCGCGTAATTGAAGGATCGCACCTTGACCCAAAAACACAAAGTTCTGATCATGCGCTGTGATAGGTATGACCCGGACCGCATTGCCGGTATCGTCAAAGAAGGCCTGGCCGAATTAGGCGTTGTTCCCACCGGCCGAATTCTGCTGAAACCCAATGCCGTGCTGGCCCATCCGCAATTTTTCCCCAATGCCCATACGCGTGCAGAATTTTTAGATGGCGTCCTGGCTGCCATAAAATCCAGGGCAGAAGCCCCTGAAGAAATTTCGGTGGGTGAACGCTCGGGCATCACGGTGCCGACGCGCTTTAATTTCAAAAATGCCGGCTATTCGGATGTTATTGAACGGCACGCGGTCAAAGCCTATTATTTTGACGAATCCAGACAGGTGCCGGTAAAGCTGAGGAACCGGCATGCGCTGCGGGATACCGTATTCATTCCGGTTCCGATTGCCCGCTGTGATTTCCTAGTTAATCTGCCCAAATTTAAAGCTCATCCCTGGTGCCGTTTAACATTAAGCCTCAAAAATTTTATCGGTCTGCAGGATGATCGCCATC
>JASFJF010000240.1:0-6393 GCA_050122255.1 Desulfobacterales bacterium | reverse complement strand
CCATAGAATATTTCTTGCAAACAGAGGATATTGACTCCTTTTTCACCGGCCTCTATGATGAGCGGAATATGTTTTTGGATCATGGCCTCCTTGATTTCGGCGGGTGTGCCATCATGTTGGGCATTGGATGCCTGAATGTGAGCACATTTTACGAGACGCGACATTCTCACCTCCTTGAAGCCGGCGGCTTTTTTAATTGAATGCTGGAGAGGTATTTACATAGATGCAAATTAGCAATTTTATAGTTGCATCCGAATTTGGCGTCAAGCTTTTTTCATATTCATTTGGCGAATGAACGCCATTCAGTTTTTAAAGCCTATACCGATTGACATTTACCCCCAAAAAGCTTAAAATTGCCGCTTTGTTCAAGCTCTGATTTCAGGTGATTTGCCGGTTGCTCATGTCCGCCAAAATCAATGCTCCTGTGACATGGCATGCAAAATTGTCCGTCTAACTTATGCCGTTTTAATATTTGACCCAAGGAGGAAACCATTTTGAGTGCAGTTGATAAATTTAAATATATGCGCAAAGGGCTCGATATGGCGCAGGCTATTGCGGAAGCAGACCGCTGCCTGCTGTGTCATGATGCCCCTTGTTCTGAGGGATGCCCGGCCGATACCCGGCCGGCTGAATTTATCCGCAAGCTTCGCTTTAAAAATATTACGGGTGCCATTCGCACTATCAAGCAAAACAATATTCTGGGCGGGGCCTGCGGGGTGCTGTGCCCGACTTCCCGGCTGTGTGAAGAAAAATGCAGCGCGATGTTTAAATCGCAAAATCGTCCCGAAGGTGCGGATCGGCCGATTCAGATCGGTGAAATCCAGCGCTTTTTAATTGAACATTCCTGGGAGAGGGGATTCAAGATATTTGAAAAACCCGAATCGCGATCAGAAAAAATTGCGGTGGTAGGATCCGGACCGGGCGGCTTAAGCTGCGCGGCCGAACTGGCCAAGGAGGGCTATCAGGTCACGATTTTTGAAGCCCGACCCGAGCCCGGCGGGGTATTGCGCTATGGAGTGGTTTCCTATCGGTTTGATATGGACTTCCTCGAACGCGAATTGGAGGACATCAAAGCGCTGGGGATCACATTTAAGTGCAATTCACCCATTAAAGGCCAGGGTGCAGCGGAAAAACTGCTGCAGGATGGCTTCGATGCCGTTTTTCTGGCGCCGGGGCTGTGGGATGCCGCCACGATCAAATCGGACGCCACCGACATCCAGGGCCTGTTTTCATCGGTTGATTACCTGGCGGCGCTGCGTGATGGCCGTTTTGATAAAATGGAAAAGAACGTCAAAGGCAAAACCGTTGCGGTTATCGGTGGCGGATCGGTGGCGATGGATTGCATCGAGTCTGCAGTCCGCCTGGGTGCCAAAGATGTCTATTTGATTTACCGGCGATCTTATTCCCAGATGCCGGCTGAACCTGATGAGCGCATTGAAGCCCTGGAAGCCGGGGTTCATTTTCTGCTGCTTAACCAGCCGATGGATTATTTAACTGACGAAAAGAGCCGTCTCAAAGGATTGAAACTCATCCGCACCCGGTTGGGAAAAGAGGACGAATCCGGTAGAAGAAGTCCCGTTGAAATAGCGGGTTCCGAATGGAGCCTGGATGCCGATATGGTGATCGAGGCCATCGGTAATAAAGCGCCGGATGAATCAACCGAGTGGTATCCCAATGTCAAGGTTGATGGCAACAAGCTGATCAATGCCGATCCGGAAAGCGGCCAGACTTCAGTTCCAGGCCTATTTGCCGGCGGTGATATCGTTCGTGGCCCGGCCCTGGTCGTTCAGGCGGTTCAGGATGGCAAGGTGGCCGCCCGGGCTATCAAAAAATTTCTGGCGAAATAGGTTCAAGGTTTGCCCGTCGGCAAACGTTACATTAGTTTAATTGGTTCAATTCGTTCAATTGGTTCCGGCTAAGTCAACCAATTCAACCAATAAGACCAATAAAACCAATCGAACAAGCCCTTGAACTTAGAACCTTTGAACCTATGAAGAAGGAGAAATAATTGTGGCACATAATATTGATTTATCCATCGATTTTTGCGGTATTCATTTTAAGAATCCGTTTTTACTGTCATCATCACCGGTTTCCAACAGTGCCGAGATGGTGGCGCGGTCCTTTGACGCGGGCTGGAGCGGGGTGGTTTTTAAAACCCTGAATTCAGATCGTCTACCCATCGTGCACCCCTCTCCGCGCATGCACTGCGTGGATTATGGCAGTAAGAAGGAAATGGCGGTGCAAAATGTTGAAATGATCTCAGACCGTCCGCTCAAGCACAATTTGATGGAGTTTTTGTATTTGAAGAAAAACTATCCGGATCATCCGATCATCGCCAGTATCATGGGATTTTTCACCGATGAATGGGTGTATCTGGCCAAAGCGGCTGAAGACAACGGCGCCGATTTACTGGAGCTCAACTTCTCCTGCCCGCACATGTGTATCGAAGGCGCCGGACATAAGGTCGGTCAGGCCTTTCAATTGCTCGAAGGCTTTACCGCTGCGGTCAAAGAGGCCGTATCCATTCCGGTAATAGCTAAAATGACCCCCAATATTACCGATATGAATGAACCGGCCATGTATGCCAAAAAGGGGGGCGCCGACGCCATTTCCGCTATCAATACCGTGCGGGGCATTTCCTCGGTGGGTCTGGATGATTTTGTCCCTACCCCCAATGTTTTTGGCAAGGGGGCCATCAGCGGGACTTCCGGGCCGGCCGTACGGCCCATCGGGCTAAATTTTATTGCCTCCATGGCCCAGAACGATCAGCTGAACCTGCCGCTTTCCGGCATCGGCGGCATCGAAACCTGGATTGATGCTCTGGAATATATCCTGCTGGGAGCCTCGACAATTCAGGTGACCAGTGGCATTATGCATTACGGCTATCGCATCGTAGATGATATGATCGAAGGTCTGTCGGATTTTATGGTCGAGCGCGGTGTCAAACAGATTTCGGAGCTGGTGGGCAAAGCCTTGCCAAACCTGCATGAAACCGATTCCTTTGACTTGGAACGTCAGGGAATTGCCGAGTATAACATGGAAAAGTGCATCGGTTGCGGTCAGTGCTATGTCGTCTGTCAGGATGCCGCCGGCCAGGCTATTGAATGGGATGCCGAAAACCGTCGTCCCAATGTAATCGAGGACAAATGTTTGAGCTGCATGTTGTGCAAGTTTGTCTGCCCGGTTCCGGACCTGATTGCGCACAAGGAAATGCCCAAAGAATGGAAACGCCAGGAGACTGCCGTAATGGACAGCAGCCTGGAAAAAGACATAAAATATGAGCCATTTACAAAGGAGGGGCCAAATGAGTGTGTTATTTAAAGGCGGTACGATCGTTAATGCCACCGGTCGCTATGTGGCCGACGTTTTCGCAGACGGCGACAAAATAAAGGCGATCGGTACAGACCTGGACAACCCGGCTGACGAAGTGGTTGATGCCAAGGGTCTTTATGTTCTGCCCGGCGCCATTGACCCGCATACCCACATTTCAATGCCCTTTATGGGAACATACGCCCAGGATGATTACGAAAGCGGCACTATTGCAGCCGCCTGCGGCGGTGTGACCTGCGTGGTGGATTTTGACCTGCAGCAAAAGGGCGAGACCCTACTCGAAGCGATAGATCGCAAAAAGGCGCTGGCGGAAGGCAAGGCTGTGGTTGATTATTCCCTGCATCCGGCGGTGATGGACCCCAGACCGGAAGTCATCGAGGAAGTCAAGGCGGCCTGCCAGGATTACGGCACGCCCAGTTTTAAGATATTTATGGTATATGACTTCAGGGTCGATGATGCCACCATGGTCAAGCTGTTGGAGCAGACTAAAAAACACGGTGGTTTAGTCCAGGTACATGCTGAAAATGTTCACATCATTGATCACATGAACGCGGTGCTGGAGAAGGCGGGCAAGCTGGAGCCTTACTACCATGCGATCAGTCGCCCGAATATCGCAGAAGAAGAAGCCATTTACCGGGCGTCTAAAATGGTCGAATTGACCGGATCCCGTATTTACATCGTGCATCTATCGTCAAAAGAAGGCCTCTGGATTGTCAAAGAAGCGCGCGATCGCGGCGTAAACATATATGCCGAGACCTGCCCGCAGTATCTTCTGCTGGATGAGGAGCGTTATAAGGAGCCGGACTGGAACGGTGCCAAATATGTTATGTCTCCACCACTACGAACTAAAGAAAGCAACGCGGCCCTGTGGGAAGGTCTGCGGGGTGGCGATCTGCAGGTGGTAGCCACCGACCATTGCCCCTTTGACTTCAAGGGCGTAAAAGACATGAACGGCAAAGACGATTACAAGAAAATCCCCAACGGTGCGCCGGGGATCGAAACCCTGCTCGTCATGTTGCATTCGGAAGGGGTGGCCAAAGGGCGCATCGGCCTCGAGAAAATGGTGGATGTGCTCTCATCCGGCACAGCGCGCATGTTCGGTCTTAAAGACAAAGGTGAAATTGCCGTCGGTAAGGATGCCGATATCGTTGTTTTCGATCCGAATCAGAAATTTACTGTCACCCAGAGCAAACTGCACATGAACGTTGACTATACCCCTTATGAGGGATTTGAGGTCACCGGAATGCCCAAAGTGGTCTACTCGCGCGGCCAAAAAGTATCCAAATGGAACGGCGAGCAGATGGAGTTTGTCGGTCAGATCGGTCGGGGTAGGTTTATTAAACGCGAACCCTTCGAACCCTTCTAAAAATTGGCTTTAAAACATTCATCTCCTGCCCGAGGGCGGCTTTAATCGTCGTCGAAGGGCGCATTTATCGCGGCAAGATGCCGCTCCCACAAAGTTGTGTTGGTATAGGAATGCTAAATGGGTTGCTGTAAACAGTTGTGGGAGTGGCTTCCAGCCACGATATGTACGCTGTGCTTTTTCTCCTCATTCCGCCTTTTGAACACCGTAAAATATTAGATCAAGGCCTGAAATCCCGCTTGTAGCGGGAGCCCACGGCTAAAATCTGACGGTTTGTGAAACCAACTTAAAAATTATCTTATATAAAAAAGGTGCAGGAATTTCGTCCTGCACCTTTTTGTCTACCAAATGATGATCCCAACATTTTAAGGGAGGGGTTTATCCCCGCCCGATCGATCCGATTCGTCACTTATATCAATCAAAAACGGCATCATATCGCTTTTTGTAGAATCTGATATTTCATTCGGTAATCACATAATTTGAAGGGCAAGCTGAATGGTGCAGATAGGCATGCTATCCACAATTTTCGATTAGCTAAAAGTGCTCTGATATGACAATGTATGCTCTGAGCAGATAACATTAGGGTTGAAGATTCGATAAAATCAGATAATAGAGATTAGCGATGTTTACCAGTTGCAGGCATCAATGAACAATACATTCGAAAATTCATTATGCAATCTCCTGAATTCACATTGCAAATTGCCCTGGTATTGGGGGTTGTCGGGGTCACCATCATACTGTTTATCACCGAGTGGTTGCGCGTGGACCTGGTGGCCATCCTGGTTATGGTTGCTTTGCCCCTGATGGGTCTTGTGGAGGGTCGTGAAACTTTTCTGGGACTGTCCAGCACGGCCGTCATTTCGATCATTGCGGTTATTATCATGGGAAGGGGCCTGGACCATACAGGCGTCATTAACCGTGGTGTCAGACCGCTGCTGCGTATTGCCGGTTCCAGCCGTCGCCGAATGATTCTGCTCTTGTCGGGGACTGTGGCGGTCATCTCCAGTTTTATGCAGAATATCGGTGCTGCGGCGCTTTTTCTGCCAGCCATTCAGCGAATGAGCAGAAAAACCGGCACACCTATATCGCAGCTGCTCATGCCGGTGGGGTTTTCAGCCATTATGGGCGGTACTGTCACCCTGGTCGGCTCCAGCCCGCTGATTATGCTCAACGACCTTTTACGACCCTTCGGCATCGAGCCCTTCAGCCTGTTTTCTGTCACGCCGGTTGGCATTGCTATCGTATTGACCGGAGTTCTCTATTTCATCGTTTTGGGCAGGTCCGTTCTGCCCGAGCGCACCGAGAGCTCAGACCAACAGCAGCAAGAAGAGGTAAGCCCCCTGATTTATTACCCAGAATTGGTCAAACTTTTCGAGTTAGAGAATACGGCTGGAGAAAAAGTTGAACCCAAAGTACTGGATCTTTGTGATGTCTACAATGTTCATACGGTTGCTCTGTCACTCGATGGCGGCATTCATAAAATTTTGCCACCGGATCGGGATTTACGCATCACCCATGGGTCAGTCTTTGCCGTATACGGCTCCCAGGAGCACGTGGGAGAAGCTGCCAAAGCCCTTGGGTTCAAGATTAAGCCCAATCTGGAAGTATTTGCTGATGACCTTTCCACAGAGGTTGCAGGCGTTGTGGAGGCCATTGTCTCGCCCCATTCAAGCTTTGTGGGTAAGACCCTCATACAAGTC
>JASFJF010000239.1:0-6444 GCA_050122255.1 Desulfobacterales bacterium | reverse complement strand
GACTGGTTGAGAAAATCAAGTACTTTCTGCTGGAACAAGGCCGGGTCTTCAGCGGGAATACTGTGGCCGGATTGCGGAAACATTTCATAGCGGCCGTGGCAGTCCTCTGCCAATTGCCGGGCATCCAGGTGGCTGACAATCGGATCATCGGAACCGGAGATAACCAGGGTGGGGCATTGAATTGATCGAACATATTTTTCCAGCGGTGGGTAAGCGCACATGCCTGTAAAATGGGCCATCAGGGCCGCTTTATCATTGCGGACTGTAATGGCGGCAACGATTTTATCGGCGATATTCCGATTTTGTCTCAAAAAACGCCTACCAAAAACCAATGGTATCATCGCCCATGCCGTGGTCTTAAGGTCTGAGTGCTTTAAAATTTGTATCCATGCGCGCGTAATTTGCTTAACGTAAGCCTGTGGATCGTGGGCAATACTGCACAGCACTATCCGGTTGATCCGCTCCGGCACTTTGGCTGCCAGCTTCAAAGCGATATAAGCCCCATGACTGATGCCGATCAGATGGGCCTTTACCACTTTTAAATGATCGAGCAGGTGTTGTAAGTCGTCAACATGAATTTCAGCTGAAATTGAGTGCTTTCCGATATCGCTTTTTCCCTGGGTCCGGGCATCATAGCGCAGCACCCGATAGTATTTTGCGAATACGGCTGCATGTGGCTCCCAGTAAATTGTTGTCTGGCCGGTGCCATTTAAAAAAACCAACACTGGATATTCGGCCTCGAAATTTTCAACGGTATAATAAAGTTTGCAATTATCTGGCGTGTTTAAATATGGCAAGGTGTTTTCCTCTTATTTTAAATAGACTCTCGGGACGCGGGCACTAATGCCGGTGACGATTTCATAGTTGATGGTATTGAGCTGTGCCGCCATTTCATCGACGCTCAAGGTTTCATTACCCTGTTTCCCGAAGACGACGACTTCGTCACCCATCTGAACGTTTTTGACATCTCCAACGTCGAGCATCGTCAGATCCATGCAAACCCGCCCCACGATGGGAACCCGCTTTCCGCCAACCAGCATCTGGCCGCGCGAAGATAGCAGACGATTTAAACCGTCGGCGTAGCCGATGGGGACAGTCGCAATTTTCGTCGGCTGTCGGGTTGTATAGGTCGATCCATAGCTGACGTTGAATCCAGCAGGGACATTTTTAAGCTGGATAATCTGCGACTTTAGTGCCATAGCAGGCACGAGCGATACCCGTTGTCGATCGACCTCTTCCGAAGGATACAGCCCATAGATCGCAATGCCCGGTCGCACCAGGTCTAAATGAGATCGGGGCATATCGATTACCGCACCGCTGTTGGCGGCGTGCCTCAGCGATGGGCACAAACCTTCTAATTGTAAGTACTTAAGATAATTTAAGAAAAGATCAAGCTGATTTTCGGCATAGGTTTTATCGGCGCTGTCGGCGGATGCAAAATGCGTAAAGATGCCTTCAAGTTCTAATCCGTCCAGTTTGGCAATGGCCAGCGTTTCAGCGATTGTCTCGGCATTAATTTTTGCCGGATTATCAGACTGAAAATTTTGTGGCAGCAGTCCCAAACGGCCCATGCCGGTGTCAACTTTCAAATGGATCTTTAATGGTGCCGCTAAAGATATGGCAGCCTTCGATAGTTCTCGTGCCGTTGCCACTGAGGATACACTCTGGGTGAGACTATATTTTAAAAGATCACCTGCTCGGCAAGGGTGGGTATTCCCAAAAACCAGAATGGATTCGCTGATGCCGGCCTTGCGAATTTGAATTCCCTCTTCGAGGCGCGCCACTCCGAGGATCGAGGCACCGTTTAGCAGCGCGCAACGGCTGACTTCAATTGCACCGTGGCCATAGCCGTTGGCCTTGACGACTGCCATTAGAGCGGCCTGTGGCCGAGTGATACGGCGTAACTCCCGGACATTGTGGGCAATGGCGTTTAAATCGATTTCGGCCCGAAGCGGCGCTGTATCCAAATGTGCACCTCGTTATCGAACAGAGCCCGCGTTTTCGTGCAGGTCGTTAAGTTGGGTGGTTTGCTCAGCGGATTTGCATTTTAAAATAAGGGGTCCAACTGCCTGATAGAGCTCTTTGGCGTGATATGAACTCCGCACGAAGGGCCCACTGGCAACTTCCGAAAAACCCATCTTGATGGCAATCTGTCGCCATTGTTTGAATTCTTCCGGTGGAACAAACCGTTTAACCGGCAGGTGCGTTTTGGAGGGCTGCAAATATTGACCCAGTGTCAGAATGCGGCAGCCAACCGCTGTCAGGTCTTTCAAGGTCGATCGGATTTCGGCCGAAGATTCCCCCAGGCCCAGCATCAGGCCTGATTTGGTCGGCATTTTCGGGTCTGCCGTATGGACCCGTTTGAGCAACTGAAGTGAACGCTCATAGCGGGCCTGCGGTCGAACGACGGCGTACAGGCGCCTCACCGTTTCAATATTATGGTTGAGAACATCTGGCCGAGCTTTGAGAACGATTTGTAAGGCACCATCATCGCCCTGAAAATCAGGTATCAGTATCTCAATCCGCGCAGATGGCATCTGACGTCGAATCGCCGTAATCGTTTGGGCAAAATGCAGGGCCCCGCCATCTGGCAAATCGTCCCGCGTAACGGAAGTAACCACGATGTATTTTAGATTCATTTGCTTGGCGGCGGCTGCGACCCGTTCTGGTTCGGCCGGATCGAGCGGACCGCTCGGCCCGTGGGCAACAGAGCAAAACCGGCAGTCGCGGGTGCAGCGCGACCCCATAATCAGAAATGTCGCCGTGTGCTGGGAAAAGCACTCCCATATATTCGGGCAACGGGCTTCCTGGCAAACTGTATGCAAGCGGTCCTTGCTGATCAGATTCTTGACCTTTTCATATGTCGGCCCGGTAGGCAATCTCTTCTTAAGCCAGGGGGGCTTTTGTATCGGTGGCTGTGTCATCGTTGTGTCAAGGTTCAGGGTTCAAAGTTTAAGGCTCGGGGTTTAGCCAAAGTGATGTTAAAGCTGCTTATTATAGTATAATGTCTAAATCCGTTGGCCTTTTCGGTGTAAATTTCATACCAAAAACAGCTTCAAACTGTTTTTTGACAACCGTGCGAACCAGTTGCATCGATAAGGGTTGCGCGCTTTCTTGTTGTATGCTGGTCATGCTGACATGCTGCAGGCCGCAAGGCTGAATCCAGCTAAACGGTTTTAAATCGGTTTTAACGTTTAATGCCAGGCCGTGAAAACTGATTCCCCTGCGTACGGCAATTCCAATGCTGCCCATTTTTTTCGACCCCACCCAGATGCCCCGGTTGGCATCATTGCGCTTTGCTGCAATGCCCCAGCACTCAGCTGTTTGCAGCATGACGTCTTCTAAGCCACTGACAAAATCGACAACCTTTATCCTGGCGCTCTGTAAATCCACAATCGGATATACCACCAGCTGGCCCGGCCCGTGATAGGTGATGTATCCACCGCGTTCGACCTGTATAATTGGGATATCGGCCTTTTCGAGGAATGTATCCGACACCAGCATGCATTCCCGGCCGCCTCTGCGACCCAAAGTGAAAACCGGCGGATGCTCCAGGAACAAAACAATATCGTCGGGCAATGTCCCTGCTCGGCGGGCCGCGACAAGCTTTTCCTGCAGCGCCCAGGCTTTGCGGTAGTCTAAGCGTTCAAAATCAACACTCAGCCATCTCTTTGAGACCGTTGTTTGTTGTCCGCTGTCTATTGTGTTGCTGTCATTTGCGGACAGCGGTCTACTGCTGGCAACAGAATTTGCTACTTGCTTGGTTGTCGTCATTATTCAATATTTTCGGGTCGTCGCGCGCAACGGACCACTGACGATGGACTACTGACCTAGCCGGTCAGACAGGGTTTGCGCGCAGCCAGGGTTTCATCCAGTCTTTTGCGCTTGGTCTTGCCAGGAGCGGCATGCAGGCGTTCAGGATTTTCCTTTGCCTCCCTGGCGATCGCTTGCATCGATTCAATAAACAGGTCGATATCTTCCTTGGATTCGGTTTCTGTCGGCTCGATCATGATGGCACCGGGCACCACCAGCGGAAAATAAATCGTCGGGGGATGAAATCCATAATCCATCAGGCGCTTGACCATGTCCAGGGTCGAGACCTTGTATGGCTCCTGGAGCTTGTCTGAAAAGACACACTCATGCATACAGGGCCGGTCGTAAGCTAAATGAAAGGTTCGCTTTAACCGCTCTTTAATATAGGCGGCATTTAAAACGGCCAGCTGGCTGGCCTTTTTCAGATTCGCAGGCCCCATGCTGAGGATATAGCTGTAAGCCCGGATCATGACACCCACATTACCGTAAAAGGCATGAATTTTACCGAAGCTTTCAGGGAAGTCCTCGGATAAAATATAGCGATTGTTTTGCTTAATCACACGGGGTACTGGCAAAAAAGGCTCCAGATGCTTGCGAACACAGACCGGTCCGGAACCGGGGCCGCCGCCACCATGCGGGCTGGAAAAGGTTTTGTGCAGATTGAGGTGCAGCACATCAATACCCAGCTCGCCCATGTTGACGATTCCCATGATGGCGTTCATGTTGGCGCCGTCGCCGTAAACCAGACCGCCTTTGGCATGTACAATATCAGAAACGGCTTTAATGTTTTCTTCGAAAAGACCCAGTGTATTGGGGTTGGTGACCATGATGCCCGCAGTGTCCGTATCCATAACCGACTCAACCGCCTGTGGTGAAAGCACACCCCTCTCATTTGATTTAATTGGAACGGAGCGATAGCCGCACAACGCTGCGCTGGCCGGGTTGGTGCCGTGGGCCGTATCCGGCACAATGATTTTTGAGCGCCTAGCCCCTTTGCTTTTATGATAGGCATAAAACAACAGCATGCCAGCAAGCTCACCATGGGCGCCGGCTGCCGGCTGCAAGGATGTGGCATCCATCCCGGTGATTTCGCTCAGGTATTGTTCAAGCTCGTACATCAGCTGCAGTAGGCCCTGCGACAGATGCTGCGGCAGCAACGGGTGCGCCTGCGAGAGTCCGGGCCGCGCGGATTGGACCTCGTTGGTTTTGGGGTTATATTTCATGGTGCACGAGCCCAGGGGATACATGCCTGAATCGACTGAAAAGTTCCACTGTGAAAGGCGGATGTAGTGACGCACGACATCGACCTCGCTCAGGTCCGGAAAATCCGGACCGGGGCCTTGCAGTATTTGATCGACCGGATGTTCGTCCACATCGCGCCGGGGAAGTGAAAAACCGCATCGACCCTTTTTTCCCTTTTCCCATAGCAAAGGTTCGTTGAATATCAATCCCGTAGTGCCTAATGTCTCTTTCATTGTGCGATCTCCTTGATCAGGCTATTCATATCATCCCGGGCAGTTGTCTCGGTTGCACACAGCAAGTAATGGTTTTTTAGCTCAGGATAAAAATCAACCAGCGGCAGGCCGGCAATTATTTTTTTCTGCAATAAGGCTTGATAGGTTTTTTCGAAGCCATCCGTAAATGCGACCACAAACTCGTTGAAGGTCGGCTGCGAAAACGGCAACTTGAATCCGGCCTGCTGAAATGCACCTTTGAAGTACTCGGCTTTGTCATAATTGAGCCGGGCCAATTCTTTAAAACCGGAACCGCCCAGCGAGGCCATATACATCACAGCTGCCAGTGCGCATAAGCTGTGGTTGGTGCAAATGTTGGAGGTGGCCTTCTCGCGGCGAATATGCTGCTCCCGGGTGGATAGTGTGAGCACATAACCCCGGTTGCCTTCTTTATCCGCCGTCTGCCCGACCAGGCGTCCCGGCATGTTGCGCACGTATTTCATCCTGGCGGCAAACATACCCAAGCCCGGGCCACCAAACGTGGGCGCGATACCCAGGCTCTGGCCCTCGCCGCAGGCGATATCGGCGCCGCATTGTCCCGGGCTCTTATAAAGGCCGTATGCCAGCGGTTCACTGAAACAGACCACCAGCAGCGTTTTTTTATCCGGCAGCGATGGTTTGACCGCCTCCAGGTTTTCGACGCAACCAAAAAAATTCGGTGATTGAATGGCCACCCCCCCCAGATCGTCCATATCCTTTAGAGCGCTGATATCGGTGGTGCCGTCTGAAAGATACGGCAGCTCTATGATACTGAACTCAGTCGGTTCAAAATAGGTTGCCAGCACCCGTCGATACAATGGGTGCACGGCGCGTGAAACCGCAACCGTTTTTTTGCGAGAAACACGGATGGCCATTAGCATTGCCTCGGCCAGCGCTGAGGCACCGTCATATTGCGATGCATTGGCAACCTCCATGCCCAGCAACCGGGCGGTCATTGTTTGGTACTCAAAGATGGCCTGCAGCGTGCCCTGACTGACCTCGGGCTGATAGGGGGTGTAGGCGGTGACAAATTCCGATCGGCCAGCCAAAAAAGATGCTGCCGCCGGAACGTAATGCCGATAACTGCCGGCGCCCAAAAACACCTTGTATTCCGGTGCGGTTGCCATCGTTTGGGCCA
>JASFJF010000238.1:0-6444 GCA_050122255.1 Desulfobacterales bacterium | reverse complement strand
TCTTCAAGATTTTTATTGGTGGCGGCGATAATGCGCACATCAGTTTTCAGTGTCTGGTGCCCGCCGACGCGCTCAAATTCTTTTTCTTGAAGGATTCGCAGCAGATTGGCCTGCACATCCAGCCCTAACGATCCGATTTCATCCAGAAAAATAGTGCCTCTATGCGCCAGCTCAAATTTACCGATTTTTTGTTTGATGGCGCCGGTAAAAGCACCTTTCTCATGACCGAACAATTCGCTTTCGATCAGGTTAACCGGCAGAGCCGCACAGTTGACTTTCACAAAGGGCAATTTGGATCGGTGGCTGTTGTAATGGATGGAATTGGCCACCAGCTCCTTACCGGTTCCACTTTCGCCTCGAATCAGAACGGTTGCATTGCTCTTGCAGACCTGGGAGATCATCTGGAAGACCTCCCGCATCTTATTGCTGTTGCCGACAATGTTGCCGATGCTGTACTTGTCCTTGAGCACGTTTTGCAGCCGCCGGTTTTCCTCGCGCAGCCGCTCCTTTTCCATACGTATGGTTTCCAGCTTGATCACATGGCTGGCGATCATGGTGGCAATCACCGCGAGCAGCTTCTGACCGCTTTTTAGTGCGTACGACTTCTGGTAGGGACGGTCGACCGATAGGGCGCCGATGACCTGCTTGCCTTTTTTGATCGGAACACAAATAAAGGAATGCTCCCGGTCCTGTTTCTTTTTGCGACTGGCGGTGCGATCCAAAAAAAGCGGTTCTTCGCTGATTTTGGGAATCGCGACCGCCTTTCCGGTCTCGATGACTTTACCGGTGATGCCCTCGCCAAGTTTGTATTTAACGCGGTTCATGGTGCTCTGCGCAAGACCGTGAGCCACTTCAATGTTTATCTCGTTGCGTAGTGGGTTTAAAATTGTTATAGTCCCGCGTATCATCTTCATGGAGTTGGACAGAATGTCCAGCACCTTATACAACGACTTTCTCAAATCCAGATGCTCATTCAGCGCAGTCGTAATTTCATACAGCAGGGTGACTTCTTCGATGGTTTTCAGTGTGGTCATTTTCTTATCCTAAAGGCGAACTGAAGAAGAGATGCAATCAATTAGCCACGAAAACACGACCTATTATGATTTATTTCTTTTTCGCGTTTTCGTGCTTTCGTGGTCAAAAATCCTTTTTCTATGAGCTGTCCTGTTTTTCAAAGTTTAGTGCTTACGAATCTGTAAACGATTTATTTGAATACTACATTTTTGTAAGAAATTGCAAGCGCTTTCCACTATTCAGTCATAAATCTAAAATCGCAAATCAAATGATTCTACACATCGACATGGATGCGTTTTACGCCTCCGTGGAGAAACTGGATGACCCCCGGCTGAAGCATAAATGCGTCATTGTTGGTGGTACGTCCAACCGCGGGGTGGTTTCAGCAGCCAGCTATGAGGCCCGGCGCTTCGGCGTTCATTCGGCCATGCCCATCTACCAGGCCAAACAAAAATGCCCCCATGGCGTTTTCGTGCCGCCCCGCATGAGCCGATACAAAGAAGTATCCAAAAAGGTCATGGCGCTGCTCAAGGAATTTTCTCCCCTGGTGGAGCCGGTTTCCATTGATGAGGCCTTCGTAGATATCACCGGCAGCCAGCGCCTGTTCGGCGAACCCCAGGACATCGCACGGGAAATTAAAAGAAGAATACATGAACGTGTTCACCTGACCTGCTCGATAGGGGTGGCACCCAATAAATTTTTAGCCAAGATTGCCTCCGATCTGAAGAAACCCGACGGGCTGACCCTGATCATGCCGGAAGAGGTGCCCCAGTTTATTGAATCGCTACCCATTAAAAAGGTACCCGGTGTCGGCAAAAAAACGATGCGCCAGCTCGAAGCGTTGGGCATCCGGACCCTGGGTGATGTTCATCGGTTGCCGGAAAAGGCCCTGTCAAAACATCTGGGCAAGTTTGGCCAGCGCCTGCGCGCGCTTTCAGCTGGCAGCGATGCAACCCCGGTAACACCGCATACACCTCATAAATCCATCAGCAGCGAACGCACGCTGGCAGCTGACACGCGTGACGTTAAGCTGCTCAAACGCTACCTCTTGAGTCAGTCTGCTGAAGTGGCCCGCCAACTCAGACAAGCAGGGGTGCGCGCCAGAACGATCGTTATCAAAATAAAAGATGCGGACTTTAAAACGGCTACACGACGAACGACGATTATGATACCCACCCAATCATCGAAAACCATTTACAGGCACGCTGCTCAATTAATCGATGATTTCATTATCACCAAAAAGATTCGTCTGATCGGTGTCGGCACCACCGGATTTTCAGCGGTGACGGCATCGGTGCAAATGGGTCTGTTTGATCAAAAAGAACGACCCGGCGACAATTGGGAAAAAGTTGATAAGGCGCTGGACTCGATCAGCCGGAAATTCGGCAAAGATGTGATTGGACGGGCCGCGCTCAAAGATTCGTATGAATAGGTAGAACCAGATTAGGCGATTGACAATTTTATGCCCTTTCGTTTAATGATATATACGTGAATAATTCCTATTATCATTAAATGCTTCCAATTTCATGCTTTCGAAAATATAAATTTTACATTCCCTTAGCATCTCCTCTATAAATTGGCTGTTTTGAAAGCCGGTTTTCTTTCAATATTTTTTTTAGGCTGCAGAAACAAACAATAATGGCTGCTGACTCAAACAACCGCTGCACCTTCGATAAAACAGATGAAGGAATGGATTTTTCGGTGAAGATCTAAAGGCAGACAAAACCGATCCGGACGCGATCATTTGAGTCTGCTTTTTTGTCAGTGGAAAAGATGTTGCGTCAACGACCACCCGCACAGCGGGTGGCTTAGATCCTACCGCGAGAAAAGAAAAGGGCGCGAAGTGCGCCAATCGTTGCGGAAGAAACCCAATCAGAGGAGGGGAACGATGAAAACAGAATTCAACCGACGTTATGAGGATATGTTCGAATTTGTTCCCGTTGGCTTTTTTACTTTTGGTCAAGAGGGCCAGATACGGGATGTCAATCTGACAGGCGCGAGGCTTCTGGGAAAAAAACGCTCTGATTTGCTAAACCAAAAATTTGCAAACTTCATTGTTGACGATTTTCAAAATGGCTTCAAGCACCATTGCCGCAGAGTATTGGAAACCGGAATGCGCGAAATCTGCGATTTGAAACTGTCTACCAAGGATCAATCCTCTTTTTGGGTCCAGCTGGAAAGCATCGTCGAGCCGGCGGCCGGCACCAAATTAAACGGTCACCATTTGATCACAGCCATCACCAATATCACCAACCGCAAGCAGGTCGAATGCGAATTGAAAGATATGCGCACTGAGCTTGAGCGCCGGGTAGATGATCGCACCAACGAACTGGGGAAAATCAACACTAAATTACGGGATCAAATAACAGAATGTGAACAAGCCAAGCAAGCGCTACTTGAATCAGAACTCAAATATGCGACCCTGGTAGAAGATGCCCCGATCGGCGTTTATATCGTCCAGGACGATAAAATCGAATTTGCCAATGACAAATTTGCCGACATCTACGATTGTTCGAAAGACGAACTCATCGGTTGCAACGCTCTCGATCTGGTCTATCCGGAAGACAGGCCCATGGTTAAACAATTAAGCGCAAGAAGCCTCGAAGGGCAAAAGGTGCCGGTCGAATATGAAAGCAGAGGCCTGAAAAAAAACGGCGAAATCATATGGGTGACGCGAAGCTTTTCCCCGATTACGTACAAAGGACACTCCGCTATTTCAGGAATTGTTACCGACATCACCAAGCGCCGCAGGGCTGAGGAAGCGTTGCGCAAATCAGATAAAGAATTGCGCGTTCTGTCCAACCAGTTGTTATCCGCTGAAGAAAAAGAGAGAAAACGGATTGCCCGGGAGCTACATGACAGTATCGGTCAGGCCCTCAGCGCCATTAAGTTCAGCGTAGAAAATGCATTGCGCAAGCTGCGAGATAAGGCCCATTCGGTCGATCTGGAGTCTCTGGAAGCCGTTATCCCTTTGACGCAGAAAACCATAGAAGAAGTCCGCAGCATCGTGAAAGATTTGCGCCCCTCCATTCTGGATGATCTGGGTATTCTGGCAACCATAAGATGGTTTTGCCGCGAATTTCAAAATGTTTGCACTGGAATCCGAATTCAGACGACCATTGATATTGAAGAAAGCGATATCCCCCTGTATCAGAAAACGACGATTTACCGTATTATGCAGGAGGCCTTAAATAATGTCTCCAAACACAGCAAGGCCACTGTGGTTTATCTGCAGTTGCAGAAAACAAACACCGGCACTCAATTGAAAATCCAGGATAACGGACGGGGATTTAATCTGCAGCATGTTATGGGGATACAAACATCTTTGCGAGGATTTGGTCTTGCCAGTATGCGGGAGCGCGCCGAGATGGCCGGCGCCCGTTTTGAGATCGATTCGACGGCAGAGATCGGAACGGCCATTAGGGTTGCCTGGGCCGATTAGATTTTTGATTCCGAAATCAGACTCGCCTCATACCAAACCCTGCTCAATAGCAAATGTGGTCAGAGCTGCTGCATTGTGCAAGTCCAGTTTTTTCATGAGATTGGCCCGGTGTTTTTCGACGGTTTTCATGCTGATGAAAAGATCAGCTGCAATTTCCTTATTCTTATACCCTTCCGCGATCAGCTTTAATACCTCCCGCTCTCGAGGTGAGAGCAACCCCAGTCCAGGACTGGGGATTTGATTCTCCTTACCTTCCAAATAACCTTCGATCACTGTGTTGGAAACGCTGGGGCTTAAGTATGTTTTGCCTTTTAACACATTTTGAATAGCTAGCAAGAGTTCGACATGGGTGGCATCTTTTAACACATAACCGTTTGCTCCCGCTTGCAACGTGGTTCGCAGGTATTCTTCCGCTTTGTGAACGGTAAGGGCAATGATTTTGGTTGCCGGATGTCGCCGCTTAATTTCTCTGATGGCATCCATGCCGGTCATGCGCGGCATCGACAAATCCATCACCACCAGATCCGGCGTCAGCTTGTCAACCCGGCGGACGGCCTCGCGACCATCTTCTGCTTCGCCAACAATTTCAAATTTTGGATCGGCAGACAAAAGCGCCCGCAAGCCTTCTCTGAGAATCGTGTGATCCTCCACCAGAACAATTCTGATTTTTTTGTTCATATCGTGCACCCGAATACCGCATAACCCTACCCGATTCATTAGAATGTACGATCTTGTTCCGTCAATTATACAGACCTATTCAGCCCAATGTACATACTTATTTGACAAAATATAAAGTCATTTTGCGCCCAATATACAGTGTTTGGCTAATTTATCATGCTGGTCTGCTTTAGTAAACATTAGATGCCTCGGTGTCGACGTCTGGGGCCGATTAATTTAGCCCGGGAGCACCATTTTCTCAGGGCTTAGTGACCATAGCCTCACTTGATTGAGGAGCCAATCCTACATGTTTAAGATCTTGATCATTGACCCGAATATACCATTTCGAAAGTCCCTGACTAAGATTATTCGTGATCGTTTTCCGCACATTGGGATTATGGAAGCCTCGGCCGGAGACCAGGGGTTGATCAGGCTGAAAACGTCCACTCCCGCGTTGGTCTTTATCGATATTTATCTACCCGATCAAAATGGTCTTGATTTGGCTAAAGCGATCAAAACCGAGTGCCCGGATATCATCATTGCTATCTTTGCCAGGTGCGATTCACCGGAATATCAGGCTGCAGCTTACGATTCGGGAGTCACGCACTTGATTCCCAAAGACGATTGGACCGGTGAAGATATCTTGGCTTTAGTTGAATCGATTTTAGTCGATGCCGACACCCCACGTCCGGTGAACATCAAAAACGAATGATCTGTTGAGGCTTACTGGTTGATGAAGAAGATAGTTGAATGCAAACGCACAAGATTTGAAGACATTTTTGTTCATTAATGACTCGATTTTAGCAAAACCCTATTGCAAGGGAAGGAGGTGATTTAGAACTTTGGTCAAATTTGCGCTAATTAGGTAAATATAAATAAACACGTCATCAAGGAGGAGTTAAAAATGAAGAAATTTGCGCAAATAGGCATTTTTTTATTGACAATCGCGCTAACAGTCCTGCTAATTTTCCCTGCCGCCCGGGCACTGGACTTTAAAATTTCCGGGCAGCTCAACCGAGCCGTACTCTGGGGTGATAACGGTAACGATGACGATATAAAATTCGTGGATAATGAAAACTCATCCACCCGTTTTCGGTTTACCGGATCCAACGACTTTGATGACGCTTGGACAGCTGGTTTCAAATGGGAAGTCCAAATGGAGTCAAATACTTCTATCGATAAGACATTGGACAAAGGCGATGATTACGGCACAGACGTAGCGGCAGGTGATGATCCTTTTGATGCCGAAGGCGTTATTGACATCGGTTCCAATGGTGACGCAGGTGATATTACTTTCACCGAGCGCCATATGGACATCTACGTCGAACATA
>JASFJF010000237.1:0-6450 GCA_050122255.1 Desulfobacterales bacterium | reverse complement strand
TGAGCCCTTCGACAAAGCTCAGGGTGGTGAGTCCTTCGACTCTGCTCAGGACCGTAAGTCTCTCGAACGGCGTGGAGCTCAACACCTCGTAACCCGAAACGCGCAACACGCAACTTGCTACTGCCATTTATGCTGATGTTTCTGATGAAACCACTCCAACTTGGCCACCAATTTTTCTTTCTGCTCCACAGACAGGGTTTTGTGAAATTCGGCCAGACGCACCACCGCAAGGTCCATCATGTCGGCCATCTGTTCCCGCTTCTGCGCCATGAGCTCCTTCATGCGTTGCTGATCGATTTCCTCTTTGAGCAACTCGGCCTTAAACTCGGCATGCATGGCCTCTTTTTTGGCATGCATTTCCTTGGCTTTCGCCATAAACTCTTCTTTGATCTCGTCAAGTTGCGCCCGCTGGGCATCGCTCAGGTCGAGGGTTTCGGCAATGTAATCGACCATGAACTCTGCTCTATGGCTGGCAGAATGCGAGCGGCAACCATTGAACACCAGCGCCGCTAAAATAAATACACAGATCAATGCAATTGTTACCCCTTTTTTTACCATGATTCCTCCTTTGCCGTAAAACAACCGGCATCAATTTAGAAAGATAAAGAAATTATCGATGGTAAAAATATAATTGAAATGAAAACAGAATGCTTTTCTGTGATGTAACAGTTTGTAACATATTGTAACACCGTGAAATTCTGTCCATTCCGATATAATTGTAAAATGCCTGAACTTTTGCTGCTGGATGCCGGTAAAAGAGAGCAGACTGCACGCTCAAAAATACATCAGCTATTACTCATATGCCAGGACGCGGATCAGGCCGATGGTGGCGCCGGTGTCATCGGTTGTAGGAGCATCACTGACGGACACTATTTTCTGAACGCCCTTTTCTTCGATAAATTTATTGACCATGGCATCAAGATCTTCGAGTTCTTTACGGGCGTGAAAAATTTTCAGGGGACTTGCAAATGTTTTGACCCTAATCATACGTCACCTCCTTTAAAAGGGTTTCGTTCATAAAACTTTTTTTGCCTTGGTGATCTTCGTGGTGAGATAATATCAGCCGTTGCCCACTGGAGTTTCCCAGATAACCGCGTTATCCAAAAAACATATGCCGCTTGGTGGTCAGGAAATAATCCGCAATGAAATTCAAGGGCTTTTTGGCCTTCTGAAAATTTTCATGCAAAGCCCAGAAGACGTTTGCCATATCCGTTTCAGCAACTGCCTGATGCTCGGCGGCTAATTTGTAAAACTGTTGTCCTTTCTGTTCATATTCTTCCGGACTGATCTTGGCGCTTGCTCCCAACTGCGGCCTGATTTCACCGGAAAGCGGGTAGCGATAATTGCGTTCGGCATAATCCGGAAAGATTCCCAGAATAAAAAGGCAGACATCGGCGATGCGCTTGTATAAGCCAAGGCGATATTCGTCTTCGATCGTTTCACTGAAACGCATCAAACCGGCGATGTCCATGTCGTTGAAGCGTATTTTTTTCCAGAAGCCCGTGCGGATTCGAAATGAGATCGTATAGCTTTCAATTCGGGTAAACGTAGACAGCATATTTGCCAGGTACGCCACAATGGAGTCGTCGCTTAACAGTTCGACAAGCTCCTGGGTATCAAAAACCGGTATACTCATGCTGCGGGTTTTTTCCAGAGTATAACTGGACCTGGCAAGCGCCCGGGATGCTTTCCGCAAAAGGATTTCAAAAAAAAGAGAAGGTGATATTTTCAAAAGAATTTCATCATCGGCCATCAATTTTTTAATAACTGTATCGTCGCTGACAAATGAATTTCGGAAATCGCTGTCTTCCCGGAGAATTCGTTTCAAATTAGCCTTATCCCCAACATCCGATGCCGCGGCCTCGATTAAAAAATCCAGGTCCCGTTCAGAAATATGCAAACTGACTGTCTTGTTTAGCGGCATATCTACAAGTACCTGAGTAAGTTAGCGCCGTATTCCAACTAAAAATATGTTCCTAAAATAATACCGTCACGAAAAGCAGCAAGTGATTCCGCTAATTTTACTTTACAAAGACCGTGTTGGCCACAATTTTAATTCTTAACGCATAAGATAAGGAGACCCTGATGAAAGAGCTGTTCGCAACACTCGTGATGATCAATTTGTTTGCTTGCGCTGCAGGCCTGCCGTCTAATGATGCTTTACCCGGGACGTATACCTCAAATAGGGTAACGGCGCAAAAATCGACGGAAGCTTCAGAACCTGCCAGACCGGTTAAATCTCCCCACGGTTATGTCCTCACCGGAGATCACGACCTGGGGCGTTTCGGCGGTTTTGTCGGTGATTGTACCGATGACCAGAATTGGCCGTATTTCTGGAAATGTATGAATGAAAACGCCGGAAACGGTGGTATCAAATAAGTTTGTAGGTCGAAATATCGTAGCTTTATCGGTAACCGGATTTGGATGATGATTGGCAAATCAAAGCCCAAAAAAAATGAGACGTGGGGTTATAAGAATAGCAAATCGTAAGGCATGCAGAAAACTTATCTTACCTGATTAATTACAGATTATATAATTCTTGTCTGGAGATACCAGCTAAGCGCCCTATTTCACGCGCTTGCTGTAAAAGTTTCTTAGGAGGTTCTTGCCCTTTATAGCGGAGCTTTGAGATTTTCAAGACTAATTTGAGGTAATCGAGATTTTGTTTAAAAAGGTTTTCCTCGGCTATTTCCATAATTTTCCTTTTAAAATTTTTGGTTTTCAGGGTGGCTTCGCCTGCGAGACCACCTAAGGACCATACCATGAGCAGCGAAGCGACCATCGAAGAAGTTTCACAAATTAAACGAGCTGTGGCGTTATAAACAAACTTTACCATAAAAAATAAGAAATTCAACAGGTGCTGAAAAAAATGAAACATTATTCCAGATCTTTGGATTCAAGTCTGGCAAGAAGTTCAGCAGTTTTGAGTTCATTTAAAAGACGCTCGGGTGGATCAACCCCATCCAGTTGATAATGCATAATTCGGTATCTGATATGCATTACATAAGCTCGCATGCAATCAGCGGTATATAGCGATTTATTTTCTTTCTGCATATAGAGATTTTCGGTCTTTTTGGCTCAAACTTTAAAGGAGGGACATTGCTAACATAGAGCAGGTGGCCTATTCCTGTTTTTAACAAACCGATCGAAGGAATACCCAGACTAAAAGTATAAATAGGAATTGTGACCAGGAAATAAGGATTTTATTGAAATTGGATTAAAATTGAAAAGGGGGCGGTCCAGTCGGGTTGGACCACCCCTGAATATGGTTGTGTGGGACGAGGGTTTTTCTCTCCCACAACTATTTATAATTATATCAAATTCTGACATGAAGTCAAAAAAAGTTGTTGGGTTTAATTGTGTATTAAAGTATTTCTCTTGTCATTTTGATAAAAAAATTTTCAATGCCCGCATCAGTAAATATACGACCAGAATTGTAATCCAAACCAGAAGTGCAATTTGAAGTATCTTCGGCATTGTGACGAATCAACATATCAGCCACGCGTAAGTTTGTCGAATAGATTTATTTGACAAATTTTGTCAATGGCTGCCGGACAATTGTAAAAAAAGAAAATGTGACGTGCTGGATCAAAATGCAAATTTAAAGATATAAAATATTTATAATAAATTTGATATGATATGTTAAACAGATATTTTTTAAAAATTATTTCGATTGTGGCATACGTTTTGCTGACTCTAAATGAACTTAACGCTTTTGATGATTCTAAAAAAGGATGGGACGCAAATCGTCAGGCACTGAATAATAAATTAATAAAGCAAAATAAAGTAAATAAATACAGTATGACAATCATAAAAACAGATGAGGCCAAAACATGTTACAAAAACTAAGAGTAAATAATTATAAGGCGAACCTCCGTTTTCAACGGCAAGCCGTTTTGGTTATAAAAATTGGTTGCGACTCAGGTCTAATCTACCCGAGAGCGCATATGCACGTCTCTCTGAGGAAACGGAATCTCAATGCCAGCCTTGTCAAGCTCTTCAAATATAGCAAAATAAAGATTGCTGCGAACTCTGCGCCGCGGGGTCTGGCGGACGTTTATCCAAACAAGCAATTCGAAATTGATGGAGTTGTCGGCATATTCCACAAAGCGCACCACAGGCATGTGGGATTTGTCCACAAGCGGCTCATTCTCAGCAGCCGCCAGCAGTACCTTTTCAACCTGGCGCGGATCTGCGTTGTATGAAACGCCAACGGGCAGCTCTATGCGGATCAACGGTGAAGATAAAGAATAATTCACCATAGTGTTGGAAATAATATTGGAATTCGGCACCAAATACTCAATATTATCCCGGGTTCTCAACTTTGTGGCTCGCAGGTAAATATCTGTCACTTCTCCCAGCATCGATCCAACCTCGATCCAGTCACCTTTGCGGATTTTTCCACCGAAAATAATGGAGAAGCCACTGATAACATTGGCGGCCATGTTTTGAAGCCCTAAACCGACACCAATGCCGATGGCACCAGCAAAGACTAACAGGAATCGAAGGTTGATACCCAAAATATTCAGGGCAACTAAAAATCCAATCCCGAGAGAGACATATTTGACGACGGTGTTGAGGGCATACCCCAAACCCGGATCGATTCCGAAAGAGGGGTACAGCTTATAATCAAAATAAGATTGGGCCAGGCGGGAGACATAAACAATCGCCATCAGAATCAGAATTGCAATGACAATGAGCCAGAAGGTGACAGTGGTATCACCCAGCTGAAAAATCGGAAAGGACATGACGCGTTGCAACGGATTAATCAATCCGAGCATGTTAAGCACAATGATCAGAGTCGCCACAATAATGGCGTATTTTAGAATTGACCGCAATGTGCTGACAAACATCCGGGCGTTCTCATCTGAATAATCCAGACGTTGAAACCAGGCGTTCAGATAGCGATCCAAGGTGTTATAGAGGAACATAATAAAAACAAACGCAGCTGCCGTGAACCAGATCTTAATCAATACCAGCTGCCCCAATGCTCGATACCCGAAGCACCACAACAGGGCGGCCGCAAACGAAACGAACAGGAGTGGAAAGTAATAGCGTTCCAAGAACTTTCGAAACTTGACATAGCTTCGAATTGGCAACTCCGGTAGAAACGATAAAAACGCGTTTTTGTTGAGATGCAGTATCAACAGCACCACTGTTACAGAAACCGTTATCGCAAAACGCAAAAGCGCAAGGACATCTTCACGGATCTCAAATACTTCTACCGTCCAGTATGTCGCCATGCCGAAAATCACATACAGCAAGGCCAGCCGCGCCCAGCGATGGATTGTCCGACCGTACTGTGCGGTGGCCTTGAACAGGTCGCGCGTTAATGATTCCTTCAGTAACCGCAATAGAAGAGCACCCACAGCCCAGAGTCCCAGCAGACGCCCGATAATTTGAAACCAGACCGCAGAATAGTCAATCATGGCGTTGATCACAGCAAATGACCCGAGCAGCAAAAGTGGAATTAATGCGGAAACGACGACTTTTATCCCGGACATGACAAATGGGTAAGTGGCTTCTGGAATAAACGCGGAAAGTGGCTCAACTCTGCCTTCCACCCAGCCCATCACCCGCCGTTGACCCATCAAACTGTACAGGACTGCTGCAATAAACACCAAAATAAGAATAGATCCGATCACGCCAAGTACACGACTTTGTTCGATCACAAAGCCGGTAAATGCCGGAAGTTTGCCCGGCAGTGACAGTGCCAACTGATACAGGTAAATAATGGTATCAAAATTCCAGCCAAGCGGAAGGCGGTCAAACAGCGAGCGCACCTTCTGTTGAAACTCCTCTTTGACCTTGGTGGCCTCCTGGATGATGACATCATCCATTTCCTCAGATATGGCAATGGAAGGTTCATTCTTTTTTTCGGAAGCGTTTTTTTTATCTTGGGCAATAGAGCTTGAAATAGCTGTCAAATATCCGGCTAATAATAAAAATAAAATAATTCGGATGAATTTCATTACTTGGCACTCTTTATTTGACTATGAACCATATTACGGATTGGGTCAGTCATACGCAAGTATTCTATTTAGCCCTAAAAAATGACGACATAGAAAAAGGCAGGGTTGCAAGTCGCCCTGCCTTTTACCTTAATCGCCTTTAAAATGAAAGATTAAACGAATTTACCAAACATGGCTATTATTTGAATACAGATAAGAAGGCTTTTTTTGCTGCTGAAAGCGCACTTTGATCTTTGATTAGTTCCTTAAGCTCTCCTGGATCCAAATGTATTGCCCCGCAGTTTTCATTGACGCATATGTCAATTTTGACTTTGCCCTCGTCGATTTCAGCCAAGCTCTTTGTACCACACCGGAAACAGTGATACTTGTGTTCTTCAGCGTATTTTTTGCTTGTTTCCTCAGCTGCCTTTTTCCTGAGCTCCCTAAGTTTTATTTCATCCGATTTTGCGAAAAATGCTTCTTCAGATCCCCCTTTTTC
>JASFJF010000236.1:0-6460 GCA_050122255.1 Desulfobacterales bacterium | reverse complement strand
GTCGACATCAAAGGCAGCGATATCCATATCGATTTTACAGGGACATCACCGCAGGTCGATTGGGGCGGCAATGTGGTTTACAATTTTACGTTTGCCTATGTTTTTATGGCGGTTAAAAGTGCCTTTGATCCCGATATTCCGATCAATGAAGGCGCCATCCGTCCTGTTAAAATGACGGCTCCGGAGGGGTGTGTCGTCAACTGTAGCTTTCCGGCAGCGGTTGCCGCCAGAATGCAAATCGGTCATTTCATGACCGAAATGGTGTTTAAAGCCCTGGCCCAGGCAACCCCGGACAACATCATTGCCGAAAGCGGCGGTACCCCTGCTCAAACCAATATTTTTTACGGCAAACGCTATAATGGCAATCCCTGGTTGACCATGATTATTCGTGGTGGCGGGATGGGTGCCAGCAGCAAAATGGACGGACACCATTGCGCTATATTTCCGGCCAACGGTGCCAATACGCCTGTTGAAATTTTTGAAAGTGACACCCCGCTTATGGTCGAGGAGCGCAGTCTGCTATGCGATTCCGGCGGACCCGGTCGAATGCGCGGCGGTCTGGGCCGGAAATTTGTAATTCGGATTCCCGACGATGAATTCTGCCCGCTGGCACCAACTTCCATTGCTATTCAAGCCGGCAGATACCGGTATCCACCCGGCGGATTGTTTCAAGGGGCAGCGGCCAACAAAGCGCAATTTATTGTCAACGGTAAGGCCGGAGACTCCAGTGGATTAACCCTATGTGACCCGGGTGATGTTATCCAGTTCATCAGTGCCGGCGGAGGGGGGTATGGTGATGCTCTGGAAAGAGATCCGGTTGCCGTTGAACAGGATGTCCGCAACGAATATGTGAGCATTGAACGGGCAAAGATAGACTACGGTGTCGTCATCGATCCGGAAACGTTAAAGGTTGATCCGGCTAAAACGCAGAAAATGCGGGAGCAGCGAAAACTTAAGGGATAGATATCTTTGGAGTGATGGAGTAAAGGAGTGTGGCAGCATTGGACAAAATGGATATCATCTGATCTAACAACACGCCAGTATTCCAGCACTCCAATACTCCGGATGAATATGTCCACCAAATGCTTTGTAGCCAATGGCGCGATACGATCCTGAGGAGATAAGAAATGGTGGAAACCTTTATGCCGTCATTTAAGGATGTAGAAGAACTCAAAAAGCATCAGTCAGACGGACTGCAATGGACAGTCGCTCACGCTTACAAGGGCTCTGTGTTTTATCGCCAAAGACTCGATGATGCCGGTATTCGGCCGCAAGATATTGAATCTGTGGATGACATTCAAAATTTACCCTTTACCACCGCCGAAGATCTGCGTCAGGGATATCCTTTTCCGCTGATTTCCGTTCCCACATCAGAAGTGGTAAGAATACATGCATCATCCGGTACCACCGGGAAACGTAAGATTTTATGCTATTCCCAGAAAGATATCGACGATTGGACCCATTTTTTTGCCCGCTGCTATGAAATGGCGGGGTTGACCGCCGAAGATCGGGTGCAGATAGCTGTTGGATACGGGGTATGGACGGCAGGCGCTAGCTTTCAGCTGGGATGTGAAAGATTCGGCGCCATGGCGCTGCCGGTGGGACCGGGAAATGTGGACATGCAATGTCAGTTTCTGGTGGATTTGCAGTCGACCGTCATGTGCTGCACGGCATCCATGGGACTTTTGATGGCCGAGGAGATCAACCGCCGCAAGCTCAGCGATCAGATTCACCTAAAAAAAATGATTTTCGGTTCGGAACGCAGCAGCGATGCCATGCGCGGCCGAATCAAGGAGCTGCTGGGTCTCGAAGATATGTTTGACATTACCGGGCTGACCGAACTCTATGGCCCCGGTACCGGTTTGGATTGCTACAAACATGAAGGTATTCATTACTGGGCGGATTATTATATTCTGGAAATTCTGGATCCACAGACACTACAGCCTGTGGCACCCGGTGAAATTGGGGAAATGGTGGTCACGACCCTGTGCAAGGAAGCTGCACCCTTAATCCGTTATCGAACGCGGGATTTAACCCGCTTTATTCAACAGCCGTGCTCCTGTGGAAATATATTGCCGCTGCACGATCGCATTTTGGGGCGCTCTGATGATATGATCATATTTCGGGCGGTCAACATCTATCCTGGTCAAGTTGACGAAGTTCTTTCCACCATTCCGGAAGCCAATTGCGAATACCAGGTGCACTTTGACCGCAAAGCGGATGGAAAAGACTACATGACGATCCGACTGGAATGCTGCGAGGGATATGAGGCTTCGCGCAAGGCGGGCCTGGCGCGGAAGGTTCAAGCGGAGATCAAGAATAAGATCTTGGTCAGCTGTGAAGTGGATGTGGTTGATTATTGCTCGTTACCGCGATCGGAGCGGAAGTCTAAGCGGTTTTTTGACAACAGGTCTGATTAATGACACCCTAATATGGCTATTTTTCGCAATCTCTTTGTCAGATGCAGATGTTTATCCTCGACATACGCTTCAGTATGCCTCGAATTAAAATCTGCGTCTCGCGCCACCTTGCGGAAATTATACTACATTTTTTTTATTTTTTATATAAAATCCAATTATATAGATAGTAAAATTAATATAAAAGTTTAATATGAGAAGGAGGGATTTGAAATGTTGCAGAAGGCCTTTATACCTTACGGTGGGTACTATAGCTCACCTTTTTCCCGCTGGCAGGGAACCTTGGCAAATGAGAATGCAATTACATTGGGAGCCGTTACCGCCAGGCGCTGGCTTGAAAACAAAAGCTGGGATCCCAAAATATTTGATTATGTCTTTTTGGGCATCACCGTCCACCAGCCGCATGGGTTTTATGGCGGTCCCTGGGCTGCTGCGTTGATGGGAGCTGATGGTGTTCCCGGTTTGCTGGTCAGCCAGGCCTGCTCGACATCCACAGTGGCGATCTATCAAGCCAGTGTGGGCGTGGAAACCGGCCTTTACCAGATTCCGTTTTGTCTAATGACTGATCGCTGTTCCAATGGTCCTCACGCTGTCTGGCCGAATCCACCGGGACCGGGAGCGCAGGTCATTTCAGAAGACTGGTTAATGGACAATTTCAATAAAGATCCCTGGGCCGGAGAAGCGATGATAAAGACGGCTGAGAATGTGGCGGGCGAAGCCGGTATTACCCGGGAACAATGTGATGCAGTCGCCCTACGGCGCTATGAGCAGTATCAGGATGCGCTGGCTGACGATCGCGCCTTTCAAAAACGGTACATGTTTCCGGTGGAGCTAAATGTATCCAAAAAGAAAACGGTTCTGGTAGAGGCTGATGAGGGCGTTATGGAATCCACGGCTGAAGGTTTAGCCAGACTAAGACCGGTACTGCCCGATGGCGTTCACACCTTCGGTGCTCAGACTCATCCGGCGGACGGCAATTGCGGTATTACCATAACCACCCGGGATAAAGCCAAGGAGCTGAGTGCCGATCAAAACATAGAGGTTCAGGTGATTTCCTATGGCTACGCACGTGTGAAGCCGGCTTTTATGGCAGCGGCTGTATATCCATCGGTCAAGATGGCGCTGGAAAATGCGGGTATTGGCACCGATAACGTTAAGGTCATAAAGACGCACAATCCTTTTGCGGCCAATGATATTCATCTTGCCAACAATCTGGAGATTGATGTCAATGGCATGAATAATTTTGGATCTTCTCTGATTTACGGCCACCCGCAGGGTCCAACCGCCGGGCGACTGATCATCGAAGGCATCGAAGAGACCGCCATGAAAGGCGGCGGCTACATGCTATTTGCAGGTTGCGCTGCTGGTGATACCGCAGCTGCGCTGGTATTGAAAGTCGGCTGAAATGTGGTTCAGGTTGTATGTTCATAAAAATATAATTATTTTAATATTTTATCGAGGATTTTAGATGAAATTGTTTAAATATTTAACCCCCAAAACCCTGGATGAGGCCATTTCCCTGCATCTGTCGCATGGCGAACGTGGTAAGTATATTGCCGGCGGTACCGATGTGCTGGTAAAAGTCAAAGAAGGCAAATTAGCGCCCGATTATCTGATTTCACTGAAACATATTATCGGGCAGGATAGGCCTTTCTTAGACCAAGCGTCCGGCGAGTTATATATCGGAGCCTTTTGCACCCACGGGTCCATCGAAGAATCGCCTTTGATACAGCACCACTATCCGATCATCCATGATGCCGTTAAAAATATCGGGTCCGTACAAATTCGCAATGTGGCCACCATTGGCGGGAATCTGGTTAACGCCGTGCCCTCGGCGGATGGCGCGATACCGCTGATCGCTCTGGATGCCAGGGCCAATATTTATGGCACCAAAGGCCAGCGTTCGATTGATCTCAAGCGTTTTTTTCTGGGCCCGGGACAGTGCGACCTCGATCCCGGCGAAATATTGACCGAAATTGTCATTCCGCCGCCACTGCCACGGACCGGCAGCGCCTATTTAAAACACGGCCGGCGCGAAGCCATGGAACTGCCCATGCTGGGGGTGGGCGTTTTGTTGAGTCTTGAAAAAGATATGCTCACCTGCGCAAAAGCCAGAATTTGTCTGGGGGTGGCGGCCCCGACACCATTCAGAGCGCTGGAGGCCGAGAAATACCTGGAAGGCAAGACCCTGCATGAACCCAACCTGGCCGAGGCCGGACGTATTGCCGGCCAGGAATCGAAGGTTCGCGATAGCATTCGCGGGGTGGCCTGGTACCGGCGGGAAATGGTGGCCGTGCTGGTCAAGCGCATGGGGCTCAAAGCGCTTGAGCGCGCCAAAGAAGCCCAAAAATGAGTGCTGAACGTTATAAGGTTAAAAAAGGTGTGAAGGTTTGATAGCTGGCAATACATTTTTGTGTGAGGCGGTATCAATATTGTATGAATAAAATTGGAGATTTTTATGATGGCAAGGCAAGTATCATTTACGTTTAACGGAAATCCAATAAAAATGATAATCGAAGACCATTGGACCCTGTTGCATCTGATCCGGGAGGAACTGGGATATACCGGAACCAAAGAGGGTTGCGGCAGTGGTGAATGCGGGGCCTGTACCGTCATCGTAGACGATAAAGCGGTTAATTCATGTCTTTTTCTTGCCGCGGAAATTGACGGCAAGCAGTTAACCACCATCGAAGGATTAGCTGCCTTAGATGGGACCCTGCACCCCATTCAGAAATCTTTTGTAGAAAACGGCGGTATCCAGTGCGGGTTTTGTTCGCCGGGAATGATTCTTTCCGCCAAAGCCCTCTTGGATAAAACACCCAATGCTTCCGAAGACGAGATCAAGGAAGCCATCGCAGGCAACTTATGCCGTTGCACCGGATACGTACAAATCATTGATTCGATCAAAGCGGTCAGCAGCGGGGAGGCCGAACCGCATGTGGTGGCTTTTCGGTCGGATGATGGAGATCGCGGCGAATAAAAATCGTTTCAAAACCCCATCTTTTGCCCGATGGCTGTGTTATAATCCGTTTCAAAATGCTCGCTTACTACCGTGTACGCTCCGCTTTTGAAACGAATTGCGCCGAACCATCGAACAAAATCTGAGGCTTTAAAACGATTTTTGGATAAATTCAATCGTCGATAAAATGAGGAGTAAATTAATGCGAAATTTGTGTTCAGTTGGTAAAAGAGTACCCAAGCTGGATGCGGTTGAAAAAGCAACCGGACGGGTCCAATATATTCAGGATCTTAAGGTACCGGGCATGCTGTATGGCAAAATCTTATACAGCAAATATGCGCATGCCAAAATCATCAAAATTGATACATCCAGAGCTCGGGAGTTGCCCGGGGTTCTGGCCGTATTAACTGGAGAGGATATCCCCGATATCCGCATGGGGGTCTATAAGGATAATCGTCCGTTAAAAAAAGAAAAAGTGTGCTCTTTTCGCGATGAGGTTGCTGCCGTCGCGGCCATTTCACCGGATATCGCTGATACGGCTTTGAATCGCATCGAGGTCTCATACGAAGCCTTGCCGCCGATATTTGACCCGGAAGCAGCCATGCAGGAGGGGGCCCCGTTGGTTCACGAGGCCCACAAAACCAATATCTTGAAAATGCCCTGGAAGCTGCATTATGGCGATGTGGAGGCCGCCAAAAAAGAAGCGGCATTTGTTGTCGAAGATAGGTTTACAACCACCTGGGTGACCCATTGCTGCATGGGGACCAGCGGGGCCATAGCTGAGTTTGATCCGGCCAATAACCTGACGATCCATACCAATACCCAGATTCCGTCTCTGGCCCAGAAGGACTTTTTGGATGCCCTCAAGGCAATGGGGCTTAGCGAGCGTCGGGTCCGGGTGGTCAAACCCTGTATCGGGGGTGGATTCGGCAGCAAACTGGACACCTATGCCTATGAGTATATTGCGATTTTGCTGGCGTTTGACACCCGACGACCCGTCAAAATCGAATTTGATCGCACCGAGGAGTTTATCGCCACTTCCACCCGTCAACCCACGATTACGCACATATCCCAGGGCTGTGAT
>JASFJF010000235.1:0-6468 GCA_050122255.1 Desulfobacterales bacterium | reverse complement strand
CGGATGTTCCAAGCCGTATGGCTATAGCGCAGTCGACCCATGCATCGGTGTATAGGCCCCTCAAATTTAAGGTATGATATTTTGACTATCAGCGGCAAATTAGATATCATGAAGTCGTGTAAACACCTCAATGCAAATCGCCACGTTATCAAAATGCTTATGAACTGGCTTCATTTTAAATCTGCCGGCTGGATGATGGGTCTGTCGCTTTTAATCGGCGCTGGATGTGCTGAAATGCAGGGCCGCACAATAAAAACCTATCATTCCGAGTATCGCGCCGCCGTGCAGGCCAGCTCGGATGCATTGCGCAATCTAAAGATCCCGATCTTAAGGGAGGTATCGGACGAGCTCAGAACTGAATTTTTAGCAAGGCGTCCGGATGGCACGCCGGTGACGGTGGAAGTCAAGCGGGTCGATCAAAATTTTACCCAGGTTGGGGTAACGATCGCCACCGGGGTCGACCGCTTCCTGGACCGGGGCGTTTCCGATCAGATCCACGGATTTATTCGAGAGAAGTTAGGTGCGACCACGGTCAAAGATTAAAAACTATTTCAAAAATGTATCTAACGCCTAAAGGCTGTGCAAAAAACCGATTCAAAATGCTCGAATACTACAGGTTAAGCCCGTTGCCCGCTATCCCTTTTGCCTTTTAGAAAAATGAAATAAGGCGGTTTTCCTCTTTTTTCGGGCTCAACGGGCTAATCCCGTTTCACGAGGACCTTCGGCCGGCTCAACTGGCCATCCGAGAAGCGTGATCTGTTATTTTTGGAATTGTTTTTGTTTGGAGTAGCCCGGAATCAGTGTCTGAGAGCTGATGACACCTGAAATTTGCCGGATCTTGTTGTGCACGAAATCCCCGATGGTTTCGGCATCCGAGGAAACCAGATCGCGTTTCAAAACGATTTTAGCGATAACATCCACATTTCCATGAACCGAGTGGACCTCTTCGACCTCATTAAGTTTGAAAAGCTTGTCGACAAGCCGGATTTCCTTCTTAGCGGAAACATTGATCAGCACGAAAGCGGTAATCTCCCGCAACATCTCTGGGTATTGAGTTTCTTTTAATGCGGCCATTTTATTTCTAAACGCCTCCATGGTCTTGGGGACCAGCTGACTGATGCCGATCCCGTATCTGAGCCCGCGGTCATTTCGATCCCACTGGTGAACCGATATAAACGCAAATAAATCCGACAGGGTTCTGCCTGGAAAATGCTCTATCAAACCGCCCTTTTTGATAATGGTGATCAGCGGCCGGTAAACTGTATCGTACCAATCTTTGGCGGCATCCGGAAAAGATACCGGCTGTGTGGCGTCTGTTTCAAGGAAATCCCGGTGCCGGGAAATCTGTTCAATGAGATGCTCATATTGCCCAAAATCCGTCAACTCGATGGTGTGCGATAGCTGAGTTTGATCATCGAATTTGGCTTTCTCACGGTAAAGTAGATTCTCGAGTGTACCCTTGGAAGGGATAAATTCAGTCACCTTCGCCAGAATTTCGTCGTGGCCCAACTCATTGGCTGCCGCGATGCGATGATTACCGTCCAAAGCGTAATATTCTTTTTTGATCTGGTATAGCTTTACAGGGGGCAGCACCCCACCCTCACGCATTCTGCTTTTGATTTTATCCAACCGCTCAACCGGCACGTGCGGGCGGATCCTAAAGCGTTCATCAAAATCGAGATAACGGCCAACGCTGCCGACAATTTGTTTCAGTGCAACCAGTCGAATACCGCGATCACGGGTTTCATAGGCCGCTTCCTTTTTCTGAACCGCTTTAAAAGATTTGAGCACCGGGCTGTCCTCATGTCGCCGAAGCCGGTTTCACCAATTCGCCAGCGTCGTTTTTTTCTTCGAAATCAAACATATAATAACCGTACGTATTGATCACACGGGTGCGGTTGTACAGCGTGATGCGCTGGGATGCATCGCTAAAATGGGCATGGATGTGACCGTGGATAAAATATTTCGGTGAATATTTTTCGATCAACCACCGAAAACTCTTAAACCCCCTGTGACACCGGTCTTCGGCATCGTGGATATGGCGCGGGGGAGCATGCGTCATGACGATATCGATGCTTTTGCGCCACCAGAGGCGGGGCCGCAGACGTTGTATCTTCCAATACATCTCGCGCTCGGTATACTGGTTAGGCCCACCGTTGTACCAGCGGGAGCCTTCCAACCCCAGAATGTTCTTTCCTTTAAATTCAGCTAGATCATGGGCCAGATGGGTACACCCCCCAGGCGAACGATCGTGCCGCAGGTCGTGGTTACCCCGCACAAAATAGAGCTGGGCGTTCAGGCGATCCGCCAGAAACGTCAGATATTCCGGCGGCAAGTCTCCACATGCCAGAATAAGTCCTACATCTTCAAACCGGCGGCGATCAAACTGATCATACAGGACGGGTTCAACCCGATCGGAAACTGTTAAAACCCTCATCTAAGGATTCTCATTGATGATGTCATCCCGGTTGCAGTCCGATGAAACGGTCCCCAAAAAAAGAAAGGAACCAGATTTAAGCTGATTCCTTGTTAGCGCCAGTATTGAAATAATGGTTTGCGGTCACTCCGTGTTGTCTTCTTCTTGCCCACGTTTGCGTCGATCTTCATTTGACCGTCTTTCAGGAATATATTCGGTATATGAGAATTGCCGCCGATCGACATGTGATCGGCGATCTTCCTTGCTTGATTCTTTCTTATTTGATTTATGCGGCGTCTTTTTTGCTGCCATTGCAAAACCCATTTAGGCCTCCAGACATTAGATGCGTCCGACTTATTTATGTTAAATTCAACGAAAAATCAACTTTTATTTCAATTTCGCGCCCGATGGCTTTTCTAAAATAATAAAGGAGGGTTGCATGCTATAAAAACATATTATAAAAAGTTCTTGAAAAGTTCGGGGTCCATCCATTATTTTATCAAAACGACCGATGATACTCAGAAAAGTGGTTCTATCGCAGCGCACATGGCTTTTTCCACAGACGCAATTCTGCACACTGATTTCATAACACCGAGCGGGGGGGAGAATAATGATAGCCTATTACGTTTACGATGAAAAAAAAGAAGATGATACCATCGTCCTACCGGATACGGGCTGCAGCGTCTCGGTAACACCCGAAATTTTTGAAAAATTTATTTCGGTGGAGCCGGATTTTACAGAATGGTCAGGGGACGCGTGCGGTGATTTATCGCCTGAAGATTTTGGCATCGTCATCGCTACCCGGGAAGATGTAGGCGATGTATGTGTGACCAATGATGAATTGTGGCGCAAACGCATGTTCTTTTATATGAATAAGCCAAAATGATCCGGCACCAGCCTGGTTTGCCGGCGCAGCGCAGGCGCCTGCCGAACCGCAAAGAGCCATTAAAAGAGAGATAAAAAATGAAAACGAACATTACGTTTAAAAGCGAAAGCTTGGCGGACAACATGGTCCTGACCGTAATCCTGATTACGACCATCTATTGGATTCTGGACTCAATATTAAACCTGTTCTTTTCCAATCGATTTAATTTGATCGCTGAACTTTTTGGCCCAGACTTGTATGATGTTTATATCCGGGTGGTCGTCTTGTGCCTGTTCATCATCTTTGGTTCCCATGCACAATCAATTATAAACAAGCTGAAAGTGGCCAAGAAAAAATTAGATGAATCGGAAGAGCTCTGGCGTTCGCTGGTGGAGACCGCGCCGGATATCATTACCACTGTTGATCGCGAGGGCACGATTCACTTTATCAATCAGTCTACTGGAATACTGACACCGGATCAAATGATGGGAAGATGCTTTTATGACTTTCTGCCGCAAGCTTACCAGGAGATGGCAATGGATAGCGTTGACAGCGTATTCCGAACCGGCGAAACCGATAGCTTCGAAGTCCGCGTCGGCGAAAATGGTGACTCGACCTGGTATACTTACCGGGTGGGCCCGTTGCGGATCAGCGGAAAAGTGGTCGCAGCTACCATCATCGCGACAAATACTACCGAATTTAAGCAGGCCGAGGAACTGATGCGATACAAAGAGCTATTTGACAATGTAGCTGAAAGTGTTTACATCCTCAACCGCAAAGGGCAGTTTATTGAAACCAACGAGCGTGTTCTTGAAACTACGGGCTATTCCAAAGAGGAGCTTTTAGCGCTAAATTTTAATGACTTGGTCGATCCCGATCAAATCGACTTTGTAAAAAAGACGCTGGAGCAGGTAAGTCGCGAAAAGGAAATTCGGTTCGAACTGGGCCTCATATCCAAAACCAACGGCCGCATCCCCAACGAAATCAATTGCCGCTATGTTTCCTACCTGGGCGAATATTGTTATCTGTGTGTCGCCCGTGACATTACCCAGACAAAAATGCTTCAGAATCAACTGATCCGCTCTGAGAGGCTGGCAGCCACCGGACAACTGGCGGCTTCCATTGCGCATGAAATCAATTCGCCCCTGCAGGGAATAACTGCCCTGATTAATGTGATTCGAAACCAGCACAAAAAAGACAAAAAATTGCTGGAACAGTTGGATCTGGTAAAAAGCGCATTTGAAAGCATTCGGGATACGGTTCGCAATCTGATTGATCTGAACCGACCGGGTAAAGAGAAAAAACAACCGGTAGATGTCAATCAGGTGATCGAAAATACCGCAACCCTTGTTCGCAGTTATTTGACCAAAAGCCGCGTGAAAATGAATCTGAATATGGCTGCCAAAAACGCCATGCTGACAGCATCGCCGCAACAGCTGGGACAGGTTCTGATGAACCTGATCAATAACGCAGTCGAATCCATTACCGGGGCATCCGAATTTCAGAAAAAACTAAAACAGAATCCGTCTTACAGCGGTGACATTTTCATTGACACTTTCAATCAAAATAAAGAGCTCGTCATCAAGGTCAAAGACAGCGGACCGGGTATTGCCAATGTCGATAAGGAGCGGATTTTTGATCCATTTTTCACCCGAAAAAAAACCATGGGCATGGGCGTGGGGCTGTCTATTTGCCATGGTATTATCGAGGATCATAAGGGCTATATCGTTGCCGATAATGACAAAGACGGGGGTGCCGTTTTTACCATTACGCTACCGCTCAAGTGATTAGATGGCAGGGGTCAGCGGACAGAAGCCAGACGACAGAAATCAGTAGCCCTGATTTATTCTTGAGTTGACAGAATTGGTACGCGGTATAGAACTTCAATTGACAATTACGATATAGCAACTTTTCGGAAGCCTCTCAAGGCTCATATAGGTTTACAGTATATGAATTTTTCGGGGGACCGATTTTATACAGATATTATCCAGTAAGATCAAGATCCGTCATGCTTTCGTTGCAGTATTGATCACTCGGGCTTCTTTAGTCGGAATTACCATTATCTGATCAATCGGACAGTGTAAGGCAAAATCGGAGCTTCTATCTATGCAACATTATAGGTGAATGGTCTCTAAATTAGTGATACATTGATTTGGAACTAATCAGACTTTTTTAGCTGATTACAGTCAATGGCTCTTTGGATGGCAACACCACTCTGTTCAGCTACAGCCATGGCAAAGTTGAGGTCAGCGTCAGTAAAATAGCGGATTTCAGCCGTGAGCAGCCGCAAGATTCCGATAACTTCATCCTGAAATGTTATGGGTACGGCCATTATGCTACTAATTCCTTCTGATTCAGCTTCTTTATGATATATGGTATGGATGTCTTTCTTGGCATCAGGAATAAATAATGGCTCTCCTTGCCTGATGTAGTGGGTAGCCATCTCCTCGTCCAACGGGCCCCTTTCCAGATATGTTTGACTCAATCCGGATGCTGCTTTCAACTTCAGTTTGCCATCTTGTGTTTCAATCAGCCTAATGGTTGCCGCTTTTAGGTTCATAACCGCTGGCAAGCGAGTAACAATAAGATCGAGAATCTTATCAAGTTCGTAGGTAGCATTAATCTCTTTACTGATCTCATGAATGACTTTAAAGTAATTTAACTGTGTCTGCAGTTCGTTGAAAATACGCGCATTTTCAATGGCTATACCGCATTGCTCGCCTAAGGCAGTAACGAAATTAATTTCAACCTGGTTATAAGATCGCGAGTATCTTGTTAGCAGTCTCAAAATGCCATTTATTTTACCTCGGATTGGGATTGGAACCACTAAAATACTTTTAATGCCTTCGTGTTTTGTAGCTTCTGAATATTTGATCCGGCGATCCTGCGTGGCATCTCCAATGGCTATTGGTTCGCCTTTCAGCGCTTTGAATACCGGTTCTTCGGGATCGATTGACCCGCGATTCAGATATGCCTGACTCAAACCATGAGACGCTTTCAATACCAATTTTTTACCCGAAGCATCTAACAATCGTATGGTTGCCGCATCGACATTAAGAATTTCAGGGATCTTCTGCGTGATGAGATCAAATACTTCATGGAGGTCAAGGCTTGAAGTAATTGCTTTAGTTACCTCGATAAACAAATCAATAAATTCTGTATTCCGTTCCGCTGCCATTAGATCGAT
>JASFJF010000234.1:0-6476 GCA_050122255.1 Desulfobacterales bacterium | reverse complement strand
ATCAGCAGCCCACTGGCCACGGCCACCAGGGCATTGCGTAGCCGGTGGACGCGCGCAAATTCCTCTTTTAATTTTGGCAAGCGGTAAATCACCCAGACAAAAAGTATCACCGTCATGGTCTCGATCAGGAACTGGGTCATCGCCAGGTCCGGTGCACCGAAGTCGACGAATATCAGGGCAAGCCCGTACCCGATCACGCCCATGGCAACAATCGCGCCGATCCGCGAGGGAACCCATACTGTCAAAAATGCCGCCGCCAGCATTAAAATCGCCAAGATCAGCTCAACAAATCGAATTTCGCCGATTTCGAGCGAAAAGTGAAACCCACCCTTATGAACCAGCGTGTATCCGACCAGCGCCAGGGTGGTAAGCGTGATCGCCAGTACATAGTGATGCAAATAACCGCTTTGCAGCACGTGCGTTTGCCAGGCGGCCAGCTTTTTAAGACCTTCCAGCGAGCTGAAATACCATGACGCCGGCCCCCGGGCCGCCAGCCAGGCGGTCTGCTGGGCAAGCCGGCGCAGGCCGGTATGCATCAGATACATCAGGGCGCCGCAGACAACCGTCAGGCCGCTCAATGCCAGCATGGGTGTCAATCCATGCCACAGCGCCAGATGCATGTCTAGCGGCCGCGCCAAGACAGCTGATACGGCGCGGGCCACTGCCGTTTCGACAACCAGATTAGGGAATAGCCCCAGAATCAGCCCCAGCAGGGCGGGCAGCATCGGACCCAGCCAGAGATTCAGGGAAAGCCTGTGCGCTTTTGGGTGCCGCTCAGCAGGTGCGCCGAAAAATGGGCGTAAAACGATAATTGCCGCGGCGGCCAGCAAGGCGGCATTGGCCAATACGGCAGCGGCACTGAACAACCAACGAAATGCGGTGATGTCTAAAATAGCTTCATAAATGAGCTCTTTGCCGACGAAGCCCAGCAGGGGCGGCAGCCCGGCCATCGAAACCGCAGATAAAATTACTGCAACGGTGATCAGAGGCATCTGAGGCGACAAACCCTTTAGCCGGCTTAAATCCCGGCTACCGGCTTCATGATCGACCACACCGGCCGATAAAAAAAGCGAGCCTTTATACAGCGCATGCACCACTAAAAAAACCATGGCGGCCTGGATTGACAGCGGGGTTCCCAGCCCGATTAAAAATACCAGGCTGCCCAGTCCATTTACGGTTGAATAGGCCAGCAAAAGCTTAAAGTCTGTTTGGACCAGCGCCATAAAAGCGCCGGTCACCACGGTAGCCGCACCAAACAGGGTGAGCGTCAGCTGCCAGATTTCGGTGCCGCCAAGCACCGGGCTTAACCGCAGCAATAGATAGACACCGGCTTTGACCATCGTTACTGAATGCAAAAATGCACTGACCGGTGCCGGGCCCTCCATGGCCGACGGCAACCAGAAATGAAACGGGACCTGGGCCGATTTGGTAAAGGCGCCCAGCAACACCAGAATCAGTGTCGGAATATAGAGCGCATTGCCCCGGATCATATCCGCACGGGTCAACAGCTCACTGATCTCCATGCTTCCGGTCGCCCAGCCCATCAGAAGCATCCCTGCCAGGAGCACAAGACCTCCGGTTCCGGTGACCAGAAGCGCCTGCAGGGCAGCCGTGCGGGCCGATTCCCGCTGGTGGTCAAAACCGATCAGAAAATAGGAGCTGATGCTGGTTAGTTCCCAGAAGACAAAGAGACTGATGAGATTGCCGGCCAATACCACCCCGAGCATCGAGGCCATAAAAAATAGCATAAAGGTGTAAAAGCGACCAAGATGGGTATGACCGCAAAGATAGCCGCCGGAGTAAATTACGATTAAAGTGCCCACGCCACATATCAGCAGCGAAAAAACCAAGCTGAGACCATCCAGATAAAATGACAGGCTGGCGCCCAGGCTGGGGACCCAGGCATGTGGCTCGATAATAATCTGGCCGCTATTAATCTGTGGTACTTTGGAGGCAAAGAAAATTGTTAGTGCCAGCGGTAAAATGCTCAACACCCAGCCTGCTCGATTCGGAAGCAACCGCTGCAGCCACGGCGCTATAAGCGCCAAAATGAAGACTGAAACCACTGCCGCCAGTATCATCTATTCCACTCCTGTCCGAAGTACGTGTCAGCCAACTCAGGCTCGATTCACGTTAACACAGTACCAAAAGAATTTAAAATACGATCGTCGAGAACGAGGAGGAACACGAAAACGAGTACCAAGCCAGGCATCGTTTCCTGCGCTCGTCCTCGTCGTCGTCCTCGTTCTCATAATTGAAAAGTTAGAAAGACAGGTCGACTAACTATTTCATATCCTTAAAGCAAATAATTGAAAAATAATCAACTTAGCACCGAGGTCAAAATAAGAAGCTGTTTTAAAACACTTTCTTAGAATCGCTAATATGGATCAACTTGACTTCGACTGCGTTTGTCTATATCTCACCTAAAATCCTGGGTTCAGAGGTTCAGGGTTCAATGGTTGAAAGGTTCCGGGTTCCCGAAAAGGTATCAGGTGGCAGCCCTTCTGTTCTTCCCTGAAACCTGACGCACACACCGGAACCGCCAAGGCGGAATTGCAGAGCCGACGACTGAACACCGACACTTGATTTTTTATGTGTTATATTTCAAACGGAGAATTACGATGCCCCACATTACAGTAAAACTTTACCCTGGCAGGTCCGCAGAGCAAAAAAAACTGCTTGCCCGTGAAATTGTCAAGAGCGTTGCGCAGATTGCCGTATGTGAAGAAAAATCGGTATCGGTGGCATTTGAAGAAGTCAAACCTGAAAACTGGGCTGAAAGTGTCTACGGCCCGGAAATCATCAATAAAAAAGAAAATCTGGTGATAAAGCCGGGATATAATCCCTTTGATAAAAAAGAAGGCTCCGAGGATGCCGCAGGCAAAGTAGAATTTCGCATTCGATCCTATCAAGCTGCCGATCAGTCGGCAGTCATCGATTTATGGCAGCGCTGTAACCTGGTAGTCCCGCAAAATGATCCCCAAAAAGATATCGAAATGAAAAGCCGGGTTCAACCCGACCTGTTTTTTGTGGGTGCCATCGGCAGCCGTATCGTGGCCACGGCTATGGCCGGCTATGACGGGCATCGCGGCTGGATCTACTATCTGGCTGTCGATCCGGATTATCAGCGCCGGGGGATGGGTCGCCGCATGATGGAACGGGCCGAGGCCGCCCTAAAAAAGCGAGGCTGCCCCAAAATCAACCTGCAGGTTCGCACCTCCAACCCGGACGTGATCTCCTTTTATGAACATTTAGGGTATTCCAATGACGATGTCATCGGATTGGGCAAGCGATACTAACACCTGCTTCCATCTAAATCTGTTAAAATACATCCTGTATCAGCTAAGGTAATGCCTACGAATATTTATAGACAACTATCTATTTTACTTTTCTTTCTTGACCATTAATGCCTTATTTTTTATATCTAACCCTTAGAAAACAGTTCAACCATTTTCTTGCCGAACGGAATGTTTTCAGTGCGGAGGATTTGCAAATAACAAAGGGGATCAAGAAAGGAGGATGTAATGAAAAAATTGGTTATCTTTAGTTTATCTGTGTTAATGTTTTTTTCGCTGGGTACGATCGCAGGCGCCAAAACATTGAAATTGGGCCTGGATGCGGGCCCGGTATCCCAGGACCCGCAGGTGCAGCTTTCCGGGGGCATGCTGCAGTATTCACATTGGACTTTTGACCCGCTCGTCCGCTATGCCCAGAATATGGAATTTGAGCCGCGCCTGGCCGAGCGCTGGGAACGCGTTGACCCCCTGACCATGCGTTTTTACCTGCGCAAGGGCGTCAAATTTCACAGCGGCAACCCGTTCACTGCAAAAGACGTCAAATTTACGTTTGAGCGCTTTTATAAAAGCGAAGATTTCAAAGGTCTTTTCGAGCCCTTTGACGGCTGCACGGTGGTCGATGATCACACCGTAGATATCAAAACCAAAAAGCCCTACGCCCTGCTGATCAACATGGCGACTTATATCTTCCCGCTGGACAGCCAGTTTTACAGCGGCACGGATGCCACCGGCCAGCCCAAGGATGCGGTCGTTAAAATCGGGCCTTCGTTTGCGCTGCAGAATAGCTCCGGTACCGGCCCATTCAAGGTCGTGGAATGGGAACAGGGTGCCCGCTATGTCTTTGAAAGATTCGCCGATTACTGGGATAAGGATTCTCCGGGCAATGTGGCTAAAATTGTCCTGACACCGATCAAAGAAGACGCCACCCGCGTGGCGGCGCTGCTCTCCGGTGATGTGGATTTCATTTCACCGGTACCGCCCCAGGATTTCCAGCGGATCGATAAAGACCCCAATGTCAAACTGGTCACATATCCCGGCGGCCGCATTATCACGGTACAGTTGAACCAGAAACGCCGGCCCGAATTAAAGGATGTCAACGTTCGTCAGGCCATTGTGCATGCCATCAATAACGAAGGAATTGCTCAAAAAATTATGAAAGGCACCGCAACCCCGGCCGGTCAGCAAAGCCCCAAGGGATATATGGGACACAACCCGGCCCTCAAAACCCGCTACGATCTCAAAAAAGCCCAGGATTTTATGAAAAAAGCCGGTCTTGAAAAGGGTTTTGAAGTGACCATGATCGCGCCCAACAATCGTTATGTAAATGATGAAAAGATTGCCGAGGCAGTCGTCTCCATGCTGGCCAAAATCAATATCAAGGTCAATCTGAAGACCATGCCTAAAGCCCAGTACTGGGATGAGTTTGACGCCCAGGTGGCTGATATCCAGATGATCGGCTGGCACTCGGATACCGAAGATTCCGGCAATTTCAGCGAATTTTTGGCCATGTGCCCCAACAAAGAAACCGGATACGGCCAGTATAACAGCGGCAATTACTGCAACCCGAAAATCGACGAGCTGACCATGGCGGCTCAGAGCGAAACCGATCTGGCAAAACGCACCAAAATTCTACAACAGATCGAACAGATACTGTACGATGACGCCGCGTTCGTGCCGTTTCACTGGCAAAACCATTCCTATGCGGGCAAAAATAACGTGGACATCAAACCGATCGTCAACACCATGAATTTTCCCTACTTAGGAGATCTGGTCATTAAATAATACAGCGGTTGTTCAGGGCATGCTGTCAATATGAGCGCTATCCGCAACCTTTCGGTGTTGCCTTGATTGACCGCGGCGCCTTGACAGCTCAACAAACAATGGGGCAGGTGGTAATCGCAAGTAGCCGCCTGCCCCCAATTTATGCGCTCTGCAGACTGATCCAACAGGCGCATTTTCCACCGATTGGCGGCATTCCAGAAAGAATTTATGACGCTATTTTGCATTATTTGGGTCTTGACCTGACCTACCATTGGTCGTATTTAGAAAGCGCACCCAATCCGAATTGGACTAAAGGCCGTCAATGTTTGCATTCATTATCCGACGCATCATTCAAGCGATCTTTGTAATGCTGGTCATCAGCCTGGTGGGATTTTCGATCCAGCATTCGATTGGTGATCCGGTCAGAGACCTGGTGGGCGAGCGGGTCACGCCGGCTGAAAGAGCCGTCATCCGTGATCAACTCGGCCTCAACGACCCCTTCTACGTCCAGTATGCCCGTTTCGTTACAAAGGCCTGTCAGGGCGATCTGGGATTATCTTTTTTCTACAAAAAACCGGCGCTGGAGGTCATCTTATCCAAGGCCCCCGCAACTCTTGAACTGGTGATTGTCACGGCCTTTATCCTTATTGTCGTGTCCATTCCGGCGGGTGTTTATGCCGCCATTTATCCCAAAAGCTGGTTTTCGCGCATCATAATGGCCGTTAGTACCATCGGCGTCGCGGTTCCGGTGTTTCTGACCGCCATTGCGTTTATTTATTTTTTCAGCGTGGAATTGGGCTGGCTGCCATCCTATGGACGCGGCGAAACTGTCAACATCTGGGGCTGGGACAGCGGTTTTTTTACCCTGGATGGACTCAAACACCTGATCCTGCCGAGCATATCGTTGTCATCGATTATGCTGCCGCTGTTTATTCGCCTGGTGCGGGCCGAAATGATGGAAATACTGGAAACCGAATATATCAAGTTTGCCTGGGCCAAAGGGTTGCGCCGCGAGCGCGTCTGGTTCATTCATGCCTTTAAAAATACGCTGCTGCCGGTGATTACCATATTCGGCGTCGAGCTGGGAATTCTAATGGCTTTTACCATTCTAACTGAATCGGTTTTTAACTGGCAGGGCATGGGATTCATGTTTATCGAGGCGGTCGAACGCTCGGACACCTCTTTACTGGTGGCCTATCTGGTAGTGGTGGGTGCGATTTTCGTGGTGATCAACACTACCGTCGATATCATCTACGGGTTGGTTAATCCCACAGTCAGAATTGCAGGCCGAAAATGAAGACCTGGCAACGATTTAAAAATTCGTATCTGTTTTACAATTTCAAACAGGATTCCATTGCGATCGTAAGCTTTAGCGTCTTGTCGATCCTTGTTTTTATCTGTATCCTGGCGCCAATGGTC
>JASFJF010000233.1:0-6494 GCA_050122255.1 Desulfobacterales bacterium | reverse complement strand
ACTGAAAGCAGCTATCACCAGCGCCCATGTGCGTGCGATGCTGTTGGGTTTGCGAGAGTGCAGCCGTGCACCGCAGCGAGGGCAAAACATCGTTGCGTCCTTAGCGGAAAAAACAGCTTTGTTAAGCTGATGACAACTGTGGCAGCTGATCAGTGAAACACTTCTGGCGGTAAGCGGTGATGGTTTCATGGGTGCTAATCCAATTGTTTCCACACAAGGTGCGGATCAAGTACCACAGCGGATGCCGCCAGCACGAAAATAAGGATCATAAAAGCATATAAGGCTGTACCCGGTATGATGCTGGCCATTTTGACAAGCTTCACAACAGCCACCAGGATGCCGATCATAAAAACTTCTGTCATTCCCCATGGCCGGAAGCCGCGCACTGTTCGGAATAAAAGGGCGAGCTTCCAGGGGCGGCGTTGTAACTTTATGGGAATCAGAATAAACAGCATGCCAGTGAGCTGCAGCAATGGCATCACGATGGTCGTTAACAGCACCACCCCTGCCACGCTCCACATGCCTTGATTGTAAAGCTCGATAATCCCGGTTATCAGATTGGTTTTCTGTATCTGGGCTTCCAATCTGAATGTCAAAAACGGGTAAACATTGGCGATGATGAAAAGAATCAGTCCGGCCGCCGTCAAGGCCAGTACGCGGTCCAGGCTGTTTTGCCTGTGCCGGTATAGTGTGGCCCCACATCGGACACAGCGAGCTGTCCCACCCGGCGGTAAAGATTGGCTTTGATGCAATAAATCGCATTCATGGCAGGCAATAATGAATTTAGGATGAATTTTCATATAGATGCTTGTTTATAGCTGTCAGGCAACAGTTGATTTTATCATCGGGGCATGTGGTTGCGCCTTTTTTTTCCTTCTATATCATACAATAATTTATTTAGCGACCGCTTTACAGCAAATAAATGATCGCGCCAAGTTGCCGGATTTAGACTATAAATCCAGCCTAACGGGTCATGTTTCCATCGTTTTTCAGCTTTGAATCCTGACATATTTTTCTTGACAGCTAAATGACCTAATGATATTAGGCAAATAATCTTAATTTTATGTATATTTTTATATCGCATTATAAATATTACAAATTTTTTTCCGAATAATATTTATTTTACTTCTTATTAAGCCCTCAGAATATGGTCAAAAACCACTCCAAGAATAATTCTAAAGCGCACACGCGTGTTCGCATCATCGACTCAGCCAAAAGATTATTTTCCGAGCAAGGGTATCAGAAAACCACAATTGTGGATATTTCCAAGCAGGCCGGACTTTCCGAGGCCGCCCTGTATGAATATTTCCAGGGCAAAGAAGATTTGCTGCTGACCATACCGGACCTCTGGGTGTCCGAATTGCTAAAAGACCTGGACGAACAATTATTCGGTATCCAGGGTGCCGTTAACAAGCTGCGCAAGTATTTGTGGTGGTATCTGCGCCGTGTTGAACAGGCTCCGCTGGATGCAAAGATCGTATATCTTTTTTTGAAAACCAACGCCAATTTTTTAAACACCGAAGTTTACGCCAACGTCAAGAAGTTTTACGCCTGCCTGATCGACATTTTCGAAGAAGGCCAAAAGAATGGAGAAATGAGGCCGGACCTCGATGCGAGAAGTGCGCGCGATATATTCATTGGAACCATGGATCACATCATCACGCGCTGGCTGTTAAAGGACAGGTCTTATTCTCTGTTTGATAATTTAGAGCATACCTTCAATTTGCTTGCTGCCGCTTTCATATCAAAAAGATCCAACTCAGCCGATGACTATATGAACTGATAAAAAAGGAGGACGTGAAATGGCCAAAACTTTATTTGAATGGGATTATTCGGAATACCCAGGTGCCAAAACATACCCCCACCTATTCAAGCCGATTCAAATTGGCAATCTTATCATTCCCAATCGCATTAAGTATGCGGCCACCGAAGACAATCTCAACGGCCATGACGGGTTTGTCACCGATGCGGGGGTCGAATACATGCGCCAACGGGCCGTCGGCGTTGTCGGCGGGCTATGCTTTATGCAGGGCGTTTACATGGACGAAAAACGCCAGGGCCAGGGGTACGTCGGTCAGGCTGCCTGCTGGGATGACAAGTTCATCCCGGGACTAAAGCGTATTGCCGATGCCATCCATGAGGGCAGGGCCGTGGCCGGTTTTCAGCTCATGGATTGTGGCCGGGTGGGAGCGGTTGAGGTGGATTATTGCCACGGTCCTTCGGCGGTTCCACAGCGCCTCAGAATTTTTAAGCCCATAGAGGAAATGAGCAAGGCGGATGTTAAAACCATGATCCAGCAACATGTGGACGCCGCCCGCCGAGGTATCGAAGCTGGCTTCGACGTCATGGAAATATCCGGCATTGTGGGGTATCTGATTTCCAATTTCATTTCAAGCTACACAAACCGACGCAGCGACGAATACGGCGGTGACATCCGCGGCCGGATGCAGGCGGTGGTTGAAATCATCAAGGGGGTTAAAAGTGTCTGTGGCCCGGATATTCCGGTGGGCATTCGGTTGTGTTCTGAAGAGCTGCTGGATGATGTGCGGGGCAACACACCAGAAGAATCCATGGAGACCTACAGAATTGCCGAAGAGGCCGGTGCAGATTACATCAGCTGCACCCTGGGGTGGCAGGAATCCATTTATCCGGTTATCAGCCGCGACATTCCGATGGGTAACTGGATTCATCTGGCCAAGCGCGCCAAGAAACACGTCAACATCCCTGTTCAAATGGCCTACCGCCTGTTTAAGCCGGCGCTGCCCAATGAGAAAATCGGCGCCGGCGAGCTCGACCAGTGGGAAATATGCCGCTCTATGATCGCCGATCCGCACATGCCCAAGAAAGTGGCGGAAGATAAAGAAGAAGAAATTCGGCATTGTGTCGCCTGCAATCTTTGCTTGGCACGACTTTTCCGGGATGCACCCATGACCTGTTATATCAATCCCGTTTGCGCGCATGAATGGCAGGACGAGTTTGCCGACCCCAAACCGGCCGAAGAGGAAAAAGAAGTTATGATTGTTGGCGCCGGTCCGGCCGGCCTTGAATGTGCCTATATGGCTGCCCGCAGAGGGCATGAGGTGCGCGTCTATGACAAGCGCGAGGTGATTGGCGGCACGCTTAATGAAGCCAAAAAAGCGCCTTATGGAGACGATGAACTCTGGACTTGCATCGAGTATCAACAGGTCATGTGCGAGAAGGCCGGGGTCAACTTTCATTTAGGCACCGAGGTCACCGATGATCTGATCGAAGAGGAAATGCCCGATACCGTTGTTTTGGCCACCGGCCCGGTTTATTCGAAAATTGATGCGCCCGGCGGTGACAGTGATAAGATTGTCAACCTGCTGGATGTCATGGGCGGAAAAGCCGAAGTCGGCGAAACAGTGGTTATGTACGGGAATCGCAAACCGGGCATCGGCTGTGCATTGCATCTGGCCAAACAGGGCAAAAAGGTGACCATTGTGGGCAAGGAGAAATCGGCCGGTTTCGATGTCAATCCCTCCTTTAAATGGCGCTATATGATTTACATGCGTCAAAATGGCATAACGGTCTATAACGATTGCGACATCGATGAAGTCACCGATGAAGGCGTCATCGTTAAGGCGTATGATGGCGTTCGCTGGCCGATAAAATGCGACACGGTCGTGATCAGTGATAGAGGACCCAACGAGAGCTTGAAAAAAACGGTCCAATCAGAGGGTATTGAGCTTTTTGTTATTGGCGATGCACTCATCCCCCGGAATCTATCCAGTGCGGTCCATGACGGCTACCGTATCGGGATTCGATTATAAAAAAAGGAGGTTCACATGCCGGTCGATACTGAAAAAGAAATCACCAAAATGCATCGAATGTTGCACAGCACCCAGAATGAAATCGGCAAGACCTACTACCGTTGGCGGCAGGTGGCTCTTGAATTTGCCGGTGACGATGTCGATCCCCTGGATGTGTCATTGAGGGCCGCGGAAATATTCGGCAAAGACATCGGCAAAAGCTTTTTGCCGCGCATGAACTGGTTAAAAGGCGAAGAGGGCTTTTTAATGATTCTGGCCAAATCCCTGGCCGGATTGTGGAATACCGAAGGCGGTCTTGCCGCGGTGGAAAAAGGCGAAAATCCTGGTGAATTACATATTAAATGCATACGTGACCCCTGGCCAACGTGGGCCAAAGAATACGGCGCGCCTATGGAAGAGGTCGCACTGTGCCGGGAACGCATGTACCAGACCATCCTGGAGGATGTCAGTGCCTTTATGAACGTGCCATTGAAAATTGAACTCCAGAAAGCCATTTCGCGCGGAGAGGGCGAAACGGTCATGACGCTTTCCAAATTGGATTGAAGCCTTGCGGCTTCAACCACTGTGGTCAAAAATGAGTACAAAACAATAGCGCCCAAGATTACCAAGTTAAGGAGAAAAAATATGGCTGCTCAAATTGATATGGATAAATGCACGATGTGTGGCGGTTACACCTCAACGCTGTGTGTTGAAGTTTGTCCGGATCAAGCCATTCGTGTGCAGGACGGCAGACCGGTGGTCACCGAATTTTTGTGTGAAGACTGCAATGAATGCGGATGCATCTGCCCGGATGCAGCAATTACGATACCGCTTGAAAAAGTAACCTTTTAGCAAAAAACCTTTTTGAGATCGCTTCTGAAAATTGCAGTTCAGCCGGGACATAGGAGGGTAGCATGAAAGTTAACAAAATCGACCATATCTGCATTGCGGTAAAAAACCTTGATGAGGCCCGCCGCGTCTGGGAGCCGGTACTGGGCAAATCCAGACCGGACGACGAATATATCGATGAGCCTGAAAAAATCAAGGTTGCCCGCTACTGGTTGGGTCAAGTGGGTTTCGAGCTGATGGAATCGACTACGCCGGATGGGGATGTCGCCAAGTTCATTGAAAAAAGAGGCGAGGGCGTCATGCTTATCAGCTTCAACGTCGATGACACCCGCGACGCCATGGCTGAATTGAAAGACAAGAATTATCCCTTTATTGGCGGCGCCAGGCCTTTCAGGGATTGTGAGTTTGCTTTCATCCATCCCAAGAAGATGAACGGCGTTTTGCTCGAGCTGATCGACTATAAGTGGAAAGAGTTCGAATAAAAACCTTTTTTATAGAATCTATCTCAAAAATAGTAGATCACGTTCAAGGGCGCGACGCAAACCGATTCCAAAGCGGAGCATACACGATAGTATTCGAGTATTTTGAATTGGTTTACAACAAAGCCCTTGGGCGTTAGATGCATTTTTGAGATAGCTTACAGTTAAATCTCTAAATGATGAGGTTGGAGAGATGACGATTTCGAAAAAAATTGAAAATATCATTGCCGGATCCTCCTTCATCCGTAAGATGTTTGAAGAAGGTGCTCAACTCAAGGCCCAATTCGGCGCCGACAACGTATATGATTTCAGTTTGGGCAATCCCAATTTGCCGCCGCCTGAAAAATTCAGTGAACTACTCAGAGATACGGTCGATTCCTGCGGGCTGGGCGATCATTGCTATATGCCCAATACGGGTTATCCGATGGTTTGCGGCTCTGTGGCTGAATATCTGGCTGAAGAGCAACAGGCTCCGGTGACCGACAAAGAGATATTGATGACCTGTGGTGCCTCGGGGGCCCTTAATGTGGCGCTGAAGACGATCCTCGACCCCGGTGACGAAGTCCTGACGCCGGCGCCCTGTTTTGTCGAATATAAATTCTATGCCGACAATCACGGTGGGTTCTTAAAGACAGTTCGATCCAAGCCTGATTTTCAGCTCGATCTGGATGCGATGTCCGAGGCCATTACCCCAAAAACCAAAGCCGTTTTGATTAACTCGCCCAACAACCCGACCGGGCAGGTGTACCCCGAAGAAGATCTGGTAGCGCTAGGGGCCTTGCTGGAAAAGAAAAGCAAAGATTGCAAACGTACGATCTATATGGTTTCGGATGAGCCCTATCGCAAAATCGTTTATGACGGCGTTAAGGTCCCGAGCATTTTTACCAGCTACAAAGAAAGCATCATCGGCACGTCCTACTCCAAAGACATATCGATCCCCGGTGAACGGATCGGTTTTATTGCGATTAACCCTGCCGCCACTTACAAAAAAGAAGTGATTGGCGGCATGACGGTTGCCAATCGGATCCTGGGTTTCGTCAACGCGCCGGCGCTGATGCAACGCGTGGTTGCCTGTATGCAGGGAATGAGCGTGGAGATATCCGAATATGCCCGTAAAAGAAAAATTCTTTGTGACGGTTTGGCAGAGTTTGGATATGAGTTTATCAAACCACCGGGGACCTTTTACCTTTTTCCGCGCTCGCCGATTCCAGATGATGTTGAATTTACCAATGCCCTTAAAGAAGAACGTGTGCTGGTCGTGCCGGGCAGCGGTTTTGAAGGCCCCGGTCATTTCCGCATTGCCTTTTGCGTGGATGATGAGGTTATCAAAAATTCAATGCCAGGCTTTCAGAAAGCTATAGAAAGCTATAAATAGATAGCCAATCACCAAAGGCAA
>JASFJF010000232.1:0-6509 GCA_050122255.1 Desulfobacterales bacterium | reverse complement strand
GCTGGTGGGCGGGGTGCTTGAGTTTTTTGAATAATCGCTGTGAATGCTTCATTTAAGTATTACCCATTTTAGAGAAAAGATGATAACAGAAAACCCCGTGCCGTCGGTAGGAGGCCTCGAGATGATATGATGCGCCAATTCAGCAAATTAAATATAAAACAAACCGTTTGGTGGCCGGCAGGGGTCGTATTGCTTTTTTTTATTGTGGGCTTTTCCATTTATTCCAATACGTTAGAAAGCCCATTTCAGCTTGATGATTTTCACAGAATCAAGAAAAATCCGGATATTCAGTTAACTGAACTCTCTGTCAAAAATGTTTTAAAGGCCGCATTTGGTCAGAAGTCCGCCACAGCCAGACCCGTTGGAAATATCAGCTTTGCCCTCAACTACTATTTTCACAAATATGATGTATGGGGCTATCATGTCGTTAATATCATTGTTCATATTTTAACCGGCATTATCCTGTATGCATTTATAAAAGCAACCTTAGCGCTTCCATCCGTCCAATTAAAAGATAACCAGATATACGGCATCGCCTTTTTTGCGGCCTTGCTCTGGCTGGTACACCCATTACAAACCCAATCGGTCACCTACATCGTGCAAAGACTGAATAGTCTGGCAGCCATGTTCTACGTGCTTTCGCTCTGGTTTTATCTTAAGGGGCGCCTTGCAAAGGAGGGGCAAAGAAACTGGCTGTGGTTTGCATGTGCCGGCCTGGCCTGGGTCCTGGCTCTGGGCTGCAAGCAGATCGCTGCTACCCTGCCGTTTTTTGTGTTTTTATACGAATGGTATTTTTTCCAGGACTGTAGCGCAAAATGGCTGAAGCGCAATTTAAAATACGTTTTTTTACTCCTGTTCCTGTTTGGCCTGGTTGCGCTGCTGTATATAGGATTAAAGCCCGTTGAGAAAATGGCGTCAATCGGGGATTATGGTCGTAAAGAATTTACTTTCCTGCAAAGGGTGCTGACCCAGCCCAGGGTCGTCATCTATTACTTGAGCCTTATTTTTTTACCGCAACCTTCCCGGCTGAACGTAGATTATGATTTTCCCCTTTCCTATTCATTGGCCAATCCGATAACCACGCTTTTGTCCCTCGGCGCAATCATCGGCCTGCTGACGCTTGCTTTTTTTCTGGCCAAAAGAGAACGTCTTATCTCTTTTTGTATTCTGTGGTTTTTTGGAAACCTGGTGATCGAATCATCCATCATTCCTCTGGCCATTATTTTCGAACATCGCAATTATTTACCATCTATGATGGTGTGCTTGATCATAGCGCTGTTGGTCTACCGCTACTTGAAAATAGAATGGCTTAGAATCGGGCTCCTGTGTTTGGTCGTCCTGGTGCTGGCTGTCTGGACCTACCAGCGGAACCGCGTCTGGCAAAGCCCTTTGACCCTGTGGACGGATGTTGTCGAGAAATCTCCGAATAAAGTGCGCGCTCAAACGAATTTAGGCTTTGCTCTGGTTAAAAATGGAGAAATTGATGAAGGCATCGAGCATTACCATAAAGCCCTGCAAATAAATCCCAATTTCTTGGAAGCGCACAACAACCTGGGGGCCGCATTGTCAAAGCAAGGCAAAGTTGATGAAGCGATCCAACAGTACCGAAAAGCGCTGCAGATAAATCCCCATTTCATGGAAGCATACAATAACCTGGGCATCGCGTTAGACAAACAAGGCAAATACGACGAAGCCATCCTCAATTACAAAAAGGTGCTTGAGATAGAACCTGATAATGTAAGAGCATACAACAACCTTGCGGCTTCACTGGTAAAGCTAGGCAAAACCGATGAAGCGGTTGAACATTACAAAAAAGCCCTGCAGATAGAACCTGATTTTGCGAAAGCACACAATAACCTGGGAGCCGTATTGAAAAAACAAGGCAAAAATAGTGAAGCCATCGAGCATTTTCGCAAAGCCCTGCAGATAAATCCTGATTTCGAAAAAGCGCACAACAATCTGGGGATTGTACTCGCCAAGCAAGGCAAAATCGATGAAGCCATTCAACATTATCATAAGGCCTTGCAGCTAAACCCGGAAAGTAGCGAGACAATGTTCAATTTGGGAGATGTTTTGGCCAGGCAGGGCAAGACCGAACAAGCGATCCGCAATTTAAATAAAGCGGTGCAAATAAAACCGGATTATGCCGAAGCGCACAGCAACCTCGGCGGCATGTATATACAGCAGGGAAATATCGAAAAAGCCATTAATCACAGCCAAGAAGCCCTGCGGTTGGATCCGCAGCTGGTGGAGGCCTATAATAGCCTGGGTATCGGTCTGATGCATCAGGGCAAAATTGATGCGGCCATCAGCCAATTTCAAAAAGCGGTGCAAATAAAACCGGATTTCACCAAGGCTGCAAATAATTTAGACAGAGCGCTGGCGATCCGCAATGAACTCGAAGCAGAAGTATCGCGCCTGCAGAAAATACTGAAGGATAATCCCGAAAATGTTGAGCTGCAATTTCAGCTGGGGAATCTATATTTTCGCATTGGGGAATTGCACCCGGCCAAACAACAATATGAAAAAGCGCTTCAGCTAAATCCCAAATTCGTGCCGGCGTTGAATAATCTGGCATTGGTGACGGCAGCCAACAAAGAGTATGACAGCGCCCTGGCGGCATTTTTAGAGGCCCTAAATTACGACCCGGATAATGCCGAAACCCACTACAATATCGCCTGTATGTACGCGCGCTTAAACAAACCGGATCAATCGATCGAGTGGCTAAAAAAGGCCATTGACAAAGGATACACGAATTGGGAAAGTATCCAAACAGACGCTGACCTGGAAAATCTCAGAGGTCTCGATGCATACCAGGAATTGATAAAAGGCCACTAAAGTAGCCTGCAGATAAAATTGTATCGGGTTAAAGCGTTGAAAGGAAAAAATTGAAACACAAGGGACACAAAGATAAGCCTAAAAATAATTTTGTTTCGTTATTTTGTCTTATAAGAGAACTTCGTGGTCTTCGTGGTGGAAAAATTATACTCAAAACAGCTAAAGTGTTAACCACATGTTAGCTTTCTAAAAAGGTCGGCATGCACATTTCAGAAGGGGTTTTATCCGGACCTGTCCTCATATCCGGTGGCGCACTGGCAGCGGCTGGAACGGCCATCGGTCTCAAAAAGCTCGATTACGACCGCATCGCTAAGGCCGGCATCCTTTCAGCCGCATTTTTTGTGGCCTCGCTGATTCATGTCCCGATCGGGCCCGCCAATGCCCACCTGATCCTCAACGGCCTGGTGGGGTTGCTACTCGGGTGGGCTGCCTTTCCGGCCATTCTGGTGGCGCTGGTGCTGCAGGCCATGTTATTTCAATTCGGTGGTATTACCGCCTTGGGCGTCAACACCATCATTATGGGGCTGCCGGCAGTGCTGTGTTATTTGATTTGCAGCCCCTTTCTGCATAAAAAATCCTCACTGGCCCTTTCGGCAGCATTTGTATGCGGCTTCTTGTCGGTCGCCCTGAGTGCTCTTATCTTAGGCCTGGCACTCGTATTTACCGAGGAGAACTTTTTTGAAGTATCAGCCGTTGTGATTGCGGCCCACATCCCGGTGATGGTTATTGAAGGCTTAATTACTGCCATGTGCGTAGCGTTTTTGAAAAAAGTTCAACCCGAAATGCTGCCCGGTTCTCCCAAACCGTCCTAATTCTATTTTTTTTTAGACATTCACTATAAGATGAATTAAGTTATGTTTCATTAATATTAAAAAACTCTAAATTATTTAGAACCCGTCTCAAAAATAGCAGACCACGCTCAAGGGGAAGCAACCCCAGGCCCTGCTGGAAACGCAGTTATAAGCGTCAGATGCATTTTTGAGACGCGTTCTAATAGAGCAGCAGAGCCTATCCATGAAACTTAAAATGTTGACATTAAACTTGGCAAAACTGATATGCATCTTATCCTGGCTTACCGGTCTATTGTGGATTGGAACCGAATCCGTGGATGCTCACCGCGTTAATGTTTTCGCATGGGTCGAGGGCGATAGCGTTTTTGTTGAAAGCAAATTCAGCGGGAGCAAGCGTGTAAACGCGGCAGAAATTATCGTCACCGATGGCAGCGGGACACAACTCCTTAGCGGAAAAACCGACGAAAATGGTAAATTTTCCTTCAAAATTCCCCAAAAGAGCGATTTGAAGATTGTGTTGCTGGCCGGCACGGGACACCGCGCGGAGTGGACAATTGCGGCCAGCGAGATTGCGGCATCCGCCTACGGAAAAAAACCGCCCCAGGCAAAAAACGGCACTGTTCAAAAACTGCTACTCGGTATGGGCTCTATCTTGGGCCTGACGGCCATAATTGCCTATGTCCGCAAACACCGGAAGAAATATTTAAACACCGAACACACGAAAATTTAGACATTTCTTTTCATGCTATTTTCATTGTGGGCTTTTGTAGGCACAAAAAGAGAAATTCAACATGATCAGCGAAGCCTTTGCCATCGGAAATTCAATCATTCATCAATTAGATCCCCGAATTCGCGTTGTGCTGACGAGCGTGTATGCCTTTGTCGTCGCTCTCTCGTACAATTTTTCTGCTTTGATACTGGCTCTGGCACTTTCATCGGTTCTGCTGGTCATCTCACGCGTCAATTTCAGGGCCGTATTCAGAAGAATCATATGGGTCAATGCGTTCATTTTGCTGTTATGGTTGCTACTGCCGTTTACGTTTAAAGGTCAGGTGCTGGCGCAGGTCGCATCCTTTACCATTTACCGCCCGGGGGTGATCCTGGCCGCCCAGATTACGTTAAAATCGTATGCGATTCTGCTGGCCTTCATCGCGCTGATTGCCACCATGTCCTTTGCCACGCTGGGCCATGCATTATACCGCTTGGGCGTGCCTGAAAAAATGGTGCAGCTTTTGTTGATGACCTACCGGTATGTATTTGTGATCGAGCAGGAATATCTGCGCCTGCTGCGGGCTGCCAAAATCAGGGGGTTTCGAGCAGGCACAAACAGCAACACCTATCGAACCTATTCTTATGTTGTCGGAATGCTTTTTGTTCGTGCCGCCGCGCGGGCCGAGCGTGTCCACCAGGCCATGCTGTGCCGGGGCTTCAAGGGCAAATTTTTCAGCTTGCAGGAATTTCGTGTTGGTGTTGCAAGCTGGATATTTGCATTTCTGATGACGGCCATCATTGTCGCGCTGGCTTTAATGGAATTCTCAAGCATCGTTTAGCTGCAGTAGACTGAAGTAATTTATCGCGGATATAAAAGCAGCTTTAGTACTCCTGTATAACCACTAAGGGCACGAAGGACAAAAAAAGACAAAGTAAAATAATGTGTTATCCCTTCGTGGTGAACAAATTTTTTGGATTTTGAAATAGACGGATTAATTTTTCATGCATAATAATGATGTGCTCATAAACCTTGAAGGGATATCCTTTAAATACCACGCAGGGCCGCTGGTCTTAGACGCTCTTGATTTTAAGTTGGAGCGGGGCAACCGGGTCGGCTTGATTGCCCCTAATGGCAGCGGCAAGACCACCCTGCTTCATATAATAATGGGCTTGCTCAAACCCTTGTCCGGCAAATTAGAAATTTTTGGCAAGCCGGTAAGAGAAGAAAATGATTTTGCGGCCATTCGGCGGCGCATCGGCCTGCTTTTTCAGGATGCCGATGATCAATTATTTAGCCCCACCGTGCTTGAGGATGTTGCCTTCGGGCCTTTAAATCTTGGCAAATCGAAAAACGAAGCGATTCATATCGCGCGTCACACGCTGGATCGTTTAGGCCTGGCCGGATTTGAGGACCGCATCACGTTTAAACTGTCCGGCGGCGAAAAACGACTGGTGTCTTTGGCCACCGTCTTGGCCATGGAGCCTGAAGCGCTGCTGCTGGACGAACCCATGAACGGTCTGGATATCCAAACCAAGGCAAAACTGACAAAAATATTGCGCGACCTCGATATTGCGTATGTCCTCATTTCCCATGATTTTGATTTTCTGGCCGAAACTGCTGATTCCATTTACACGATGACAGACGGCAAGATTCTTCTGGACCGGGAATTGCATCTGCACGAACATGTGCATGCCCATGCACATGGCGTCTACCCGCATCAGCATATGATATCGTCAAACGACAGGGAGTACCGAGAAAAGGGCAGCTCTGAATGGGTGAGTGACAGAAGACAACGCAAGCAGGATCGCAGACAAAGAACGCAGGACCGCAGGCAAAATTTAGAAGACATCAGGCAGCAGTCAGCAGTCAGAGATAAGAGAGCAGGCGGCAGAGGTTAGAAGCCAGAGGTCAGATGACAGAAGTCAAAGGTCAGACGAAAGAACCCGGAAAATCAAACATCATAAACCATAAAACTTAAGCCGACAATTAAGGCTTTATATCCTGTCTGAGAGATAAGTGTTTTGAAACGAGTTTAAACCGGGTATTACGATCTTAGATCTTGATCGAGGGCAAGGCTTGAGCCGCTTCAAAAGCGGAGCGTACACGATAGTACGTGAGCATTTTGAAGCGGCTTATAACGCAGCCATTCGGTCAAGAGATGAAGCCTT
>JASFJF010000231.1:0-6535 GCA_050122255.1 Desulfobacterales bacterium | reverse complement strand
CTGATCCACTGCGCAATTTTGGGGCTGATGGTTTTATATGACTTGCTGCCCACAAATATGCCCACATGGCCAGTATCAACGCCAATCGTGGTGACATCCTTGGAGCCCACTGCCCTGGAGAGGGGTTTGGCCGTAGACGGCGGCGCCAGATAGTCGTTTTTGCCAAAAACATTCAACAACGGGCATTTAATTTTGCGTAGGTCCACTTTTTGACCGTCGACCTTGAGCCGGTTCTGAATCAGCAGGTTCTGCTGCAGAAAGTCTCTGATCCACTCTCTGAAGAATTCACCTGCCATATCAGGGCTGTCAAATATCCATTTTTCCATGCGCAGAAATGTACTGACGAATTTGCGGTTTTCGATACGCTCTAAAAACTGAATATACTTGGTTGCCGTGGCAACGGGCGAGACAAGCAGATAAAGAATATTGGCCAGATCTCCAGGCAAATTGCCAAGTCCTTCCACGGCTTTATCGACATCGAGTTTCCGGGCCCATAAAAATAGACCGGCATCATCGATGTCAAATCGAGTTGGCGTTGCCAACGCGATCAGATTCTTGACTTTTTTAGGGTGCAGGGCGGTAAAAATCACACTGAAGGTTCCCCCCATACAAACGCCCATTAAATTGATCTTTTTGGTTTTGGTCTCAGATCGGATCCATCTCACCGCCGTGTCCATATAGTAGTTGATGTAGTCATCCAGATCCAGGTAGCGATCCGCACCCGTCGGGTAGCCCCAGTCGATCAAATACACATCCAGGCCTTCGTTGAGCAGGTTTTGGATGAAGCTTCGGCCGGGCTCCAGATCGAGCATAATGTATCGATTGATAAGCGCATAAACAATTAAAACCGGTGTCCTGTGTATTTTTTTCTTTTTCAGCCGACGGTGATAATGCAACAGCCTCATCTTATCTTCGCTATAAACGACATCGGAAGGTGTCTTTGCGACCCGAAAATCCAGATTGCCGGTGAGCACCTCTGATGCGCGCAATACTTTTTTTGGAAATTCCTTTACATCTTTTCCGATGCTTTCAATTATTTGCTGACAGTTCATAATTATTACCGATCATAGGTTCAGAGATTACGGCAATTCCTGTGAACGCACTGGAGTGTGCTATTCAACAAGGCCTTTACAATATCGCCCGGATCGAAATGAAGCGCACTTAGAAGTTACATACGCTAGAGTTGCAAGCCGGTCATGTTTTTTTCTGAAAGGCGATATGCATATTATTGACCCATTATGTACACTGTGTCCCGATATTTGGGATAATGGGCAACGAAGCATTTGGCTCAACCCGGAGCGCGGGTTGAATCCCAAATATCGGGACGCTGGCACTTTGAAAATCATAGCGCCTTTCAGAAAATGATATGGCCGGCTGGCAGTGTATAACCTATTTCTCACTTGTCAACTCTCTTGGACTTTTTTGCTCTCTTAGAACCTTTGGTCGCAGCTTTTGACTTGACGCGCCGTTTGGCAGTCAATTTTGCTGAGGCCTTTTTCTTGGGCAAAGCGCTTTCAATGTTTTGCAATTTCCGTTTCAGCGCCTTTATGATCTTTTTTTGCTCACGAATAAGGGCGTCCTGTTTGCGTGTCTTTTTCTTCAGATCGTAGATTCCTTTATAAACATCTTCCATCTCTTTTCTTGTTGGAATCGAAAGCGACCTGAACCAGATATCCCTGGCGATGTTTTGCTTTTTCTTATACTCCAAATATTTTTCCACCAGGTCCGCAACATTTTGCACACCTTCGGGCGATTTGATATATTCGTCATAGCTTTTTTCAAGAATGTTGACGGCAAAATCGTAAATTTCTTTGGCGCTTTTAAATCCCTTACCGGCCGCGTTTCTGTCTTTGATCGCCTGTTGCAGCATGTTCATCGTGTCTTTCAAGGGCATACTGAATTTCACCAAAAAATCGCCGACAGCCCCTGTGAATCGGTGGTAAGAGTCGATGGCGGCTATAATTTGATCCTGGGCCTCCCGGTGAATACCGAACTGGGGAACACCAGCGAACTTGCCGATATTTGCCTGGTATAGGCTTAGATAATGCTGCGTGAGTTTAGCGTAGATCTTATTCAGCATTTCATCAGTGGCATCCCCGGCGTGAGCAGCTTTGGCCGCCTCCAAGACGGTATTCATGAATTCGATATAAAGGTGCGCGTTTTGAATGATGCTGTCAAAAATTTTATTGGAGATCTGACTATTGGCTGACGCCGTTTGTTTTGCCAGTGCTTCCCGCATGCCTTCCATCCAGGACTTGAATAAGCCTCCAGCGTCTTCACCTTCGGCCCTGGCGGATATGTCGGCAAAGAAATTTTGGCCGGCTTTTTGAAACCATTCCTGCCATTTTTCGGGGCCCATTTCCGCATAATGCGGATATAAGCCTTTTAGCATTTGTAAAAGAAGATCCCCTCCAGTGTCCATATTTGGGCTCCTGTTGCCAATAAGATCTGAATTACTCAGACCTGAAATGATAAATTATAAAACCGCTCACTTTTTAAGGGACCGATTGAGACCTCAAATTCACACAAATAGCTTTAAGTATCTAATCGTTGTCAGCTCGGCCGTGTTGGTCTTGGAGGATAAATTTTTGTATCTTTCCCGAAGCTACTGTGCGGGGCAGTTCATCGACGGCCACCATATATTTGGGAATCTTGAATTTTCCCAGACGCGCCCTTAAAAAATCTTTGAGCTCCTCGAAGTCAAGTGTGCTTCCGGCATGAAGCTCGACAACGGCTTTGCCCACCTCACCCCATTTGTTGTCCGGCACTCCGATAACAGCTACACCGGCTATAGCCGGATGCATTTCAATGGCCCTTTCGATCTCGGCCGGGTAAATATTGGCGCCTCCCGATATGATCATGTCTTTGAGGCGCCCCACAATGGCAAAATGGCCATCTGCATCGATGCGGCCAAAATCGCCGGTTTTAAACCAGCCCCCGGATATGGCTTTAGCGCTCTCCTCCGGTTTGTTCCAGTAACCGGCGCAAATGTGCGGGCCCCGTAACCAGATTTCCCCTTCTTCTCCAACCGGTAGCTCATTGCCCTCCCGGTCCACTATTTTTGCGTCGACATGTGGCATGGGATGACCGACTGTTCCCAATTTCCCGTTGGCCAGAAAATTATTGGGACCGGCTTCGGTTAACCCGTAACCCTCCCAGATTCGAATGGACTTTTGAGATTTAAAGGTTTCCAGAATATCCTGGCCCAGCGGTGCGCCCCCTGAGACCATGAAACGGATGCTGGAAAAATCCGTTACTGCAAATTTGGGTGAATCCAGCAACATTTGAAACATGGTGGGTACCCCGAAAAAGACCGTCACCCTTTCTTTTTCGATCAGATCCAGGATCAAATCCGCTTCAAAGCTACTGATCAGAATATTGACGCCGCGGCCATAAAAAAGCGGCAAGGTAAACACATTCCAGCCGGCGGTGTAAAACATGGCCGCATGCAGGATGGTTTTGTCGGTTGAGCGTAAATCCCAGCCCAGATGGGTATTGATTGCATTCCAGGTGAGCATCCTATGAGTAAGGATGACACCTTTGGGCATACCGGTGGTGCCGGAAGTGTAGATGATGAGTTGGGGATCATCTGGACCGATTTTAACTTCAGAGGGCGTTTCAGCAGACAGCGCTGGCCACAGGTTGGGCAGGGGCTGTCCGACGGTGTCGTCTTTATCAAAGCAGATGTAGTGTTTCAAAGCGGTCTTGCTTTTAAAGCCGCTCACGCTTTCCTGATGGGGCTGATCGAAAAAAATGGCCTTGGGTGCGGCATCCTCCAGATAGTAAATAAACTCAGCCGGTGCCAGTCGGAAGTTCAATGGAACCAGAATGGCGCCCAGGCGGCTTAAGGCAAAAAATAGCTTGATGTATTCCACCCGATTAAATGAAAGCGCAGCCACCCGATCGCCCGGGTCGATACCCAGATGGTTGCTTAAAAAGCCGGCCATGCAATGGATATCAGCGCTCAATTCGCCGTAAGTGTAACGGCGATCGTCGATGACATCCACAAGGGCTTCCTTTTCAGGAGAGCTTCGTCCCCAGCGTCCGATCCAGTCGCCGTAAAGCATCTGCTGACCCTCCTATCCTGAATAGTTATCTGTGTGCTTTTTGTGCAGGTGACTCATTTTCCATTTTTTAGGACCGGATCGGCTTACGCCGTTCAATGATATCCTGAACCGACCCGATAATCCCTTTGGGAAAGAAAAAGACGACCAGGATAAACAGGATCCCAAAAATAAGCAGCCAGCGCTCCATAGCCGTATGCAGAAAATGGGCACCCGGAAAGAGGCTTTTAGCAAAATTCTGAAGATCAGGCAGAAAGGCGTGAGCAAATTCCAGGAAAGCAGCACCGGCAAGCCCGCCGTAAAGGGTCCCCATCCCCCCGACAATTTCCATCAGAAGGACATCAAGCATAATGGGTATACCCAGAACCGATTCCGGATTGGCATATCCCACCCACATGGCGTACAACCCACCAAGGATGGTGGATACCAGACAGCCGAAACAAATTGAAATGCTCTTGACAACGAACGTCTTGTAACCGATGGCTTCGGCTCTGGGTTCGTTGTCGCGAATTGCCTGCATGACACGGCCCAGCGGGGAATGGATAAAACGGATCATCAGCAGAAACAGTCCCAGGCAGACAACCAGAATAAAATAATAGGTGATCAGCCGGCCGGTAATCTCGACGCCTAAGAATTTTCCCACAGTAAATGATACTTTGAAGATTCCCGGCATGCTCATTATGATGCCGTCTTCTCCACCGGTAAACCCACTCAATTTAGTGGCCAGGATGATGGCAAACTCGGCGATCGCCAGGGTCACCATGGCAAAGAATATGGCCTTTACCCGCAACGACAGAAAGCTGACAATCAGAGCCAGGGCGCAAGTAATGCCCAGGGCAACGATGAAACCGATGACAAGATTAATATAGGTCGGGTTGCCGTATTTGCCGATCAGCATGGCAACACTGTAAGCACCAATACCGAAAAACATGACATGCCCGAAAGACAGAATCCCCGTATAACCCAGCAGGATATCGAAACTGGCCACCAGGACGGCAAAAATCATGATTTTTAAGGCCAGATCCAACGATTTGAATGATGGAAAAAGAAAGGGCACCAGAATAAAAAGGAGCAATACGGCGAGCTTCAAGAAAAAGGTGCCGCTTCGGTATTGCTTCTGTCTTTCCCGCCTGCGAAAAATTTGAACCGGTGTCTGCTCTGTCATAGCTTGACCTCGCTATTTTCCAGCCGCGAAAAGACCCGTCGGTTTGATCAGAAGAATAATGACCATGATCAGGATATTGACGCCTACCGCCAGCGGGGGCAACAGGTAGGCCACATAATTGTATGAGAGACCCACAATCAGGGCCCCCACCAAGGATCCGGTGACACTTCCTAGCCCTCCGATAATGACAATGATAAAGGCGAAAATAAGGTAGGCTCCCCCCATCTCCGGATAGACCTGCAGGTTGAAAATGGCCATGGTCAGACCGCCAACGGCGGCCAGCCCGGCTCCGACCGCAAAGACGCCTGTAAATAACAGGAAGATATTATGACCCATGGCTTGCACCATTTCCGGGTTCTCCACCCCGGCGCGTACGATTTTGCCGACTTTGGTTTTTTTTAATATGAGTTGTATGACGGCGTAAACGATCAAGCCTAGCACAATGGCATAAATGGGATACTTTAAAATAATGATGTCAAAGAGGTTCCAGTTCCCGGCAAATGACACCGGCTTGGGCATCACCTCGTCGTTCGGTCCCCAGATAATGCGAATCAATTCCGTCAGCACCACCATCCCGCCGAAGGTAATTAGGATCTGAAACAGATGCGATCCGTATACCCGGCGCACCAGCACTCTTTCCACGATGACCCCTACCGCCGCAACAACGATGAAAGCAGCGACGATGGCAATCAAGAAGATCCCAAAGTTCAAAAAGACCGAATCCGCTGTTACCCATGCGTTAAAGTACCCAAAAACAGTGAAGGCCACATAAGCCCCATAGGCAAAACAAACACCATGGGCAAAATTGATCACATCCATCAGCCCGAATATGATACTCAACCCGGAAGCCACCAGAAACAGCATCATCCCCATTGCCAGGCCTGCAATTGTAAGGGTCATATAGGTACTGAGGTCCATGCCCAGTAGCGGAAGCAAATAGAGAACAATGGCCCCTGCAATCGCCAGCTTCGATCCCCACTGTTTCAGCATTGTCTGCGCCATACAAATTGACTCTCTGTCTTAGCGTGGTGATCTGTAAAAAAAATTACGAAAGTCGGATTGATTTCATGCTTTTTTCATTTCCGACATGAAGTCAATTAAATCCCAAAATACAAATTTCAAATTCCAAAGCTGTCGGCTTTTGAGATCCCCAGATATTTGCTTTGCATCTCCTTGTCCTGGACGAGTGTATCCATGGCGCCGCTGTGAACGACCTTGCCGTCATCCAGGATATAAAAATGATCCCCCACACTGCTGGCCATGTAAAAGTTTTGCTCTACCAGAACAACCACGCTGTGCTGCTTGA
>JASFJF010000230.1:0-6535 GCA_050122255.1 Desulfobacterales bacterium | reverse complement strand
ATGGGGCCAGCCACTTCAAGCTTTGGAGAGATTTTACGCGAGAATTTGCAAGAGAAACTCAACGAAGACTAAAAAAACTATTTATAAAATGTATCTTACAAAAACCTCTGCCCGCTAATGGGCAGAGGTTTTTTTATTCAAAAATGTTGACATCCCCCGCCCCTTTGCGGATAACCTCCGGAACGTCATCGTTCAAAGAAATGACGCTTGATGGCAACCCCGGCGCGATATCCCCGTCGATTACCAAATCAATGCGGTTTCTAAAAACGTCATGTATCAAAGAGGCGTCATTTACGATGCTGCCGTCGGGCATCGTTGCGCTCGTTGTGATTATGGGATTACCCAGACCCCTGACCAGTTCGAGGCATATTTTATGATCCGGCACTCGGATGCCGGCTGTCTTGCGCTTGGTGAGCATGATCTTGGGAACCAATTTAGAACCCTCCAGGATGAAAGTATACGGACCCGGCAGTAATCGTCTCATGGTCTTATAGGCATAATTGGATACTTTGGCATAATGGCTGATATTTTTTAGATCTGAGCAAATAAAGCTAAAGGGTTTGTTTTTATTTCGCTGCTTCAGCTGGTAAATTTTTTCAATGGCTTTTTTGTTGAGGATATCGCAACCGATGCCGTAAATGGTGTCGGTCGGATAGACGACGATACCGCCTTTTGTTAAAATATCGACTGCTTTTTGTATGAGTCGAGCCTGGGGATTCAGGGGATTTATTTTTATCAGCATGTATTTTGGGGTCTGTTTATAGTTGTGTGCATTTTTGCAAAGCGACCTCAAACATCAGGTGGTCACGTTATCAGGTTGTCCGGTTTCCGGTGTGAGCCGGTTGGGCCGGTCGTAAATGCGTAAACAACTGATTTTCTGACCGGTCAACGGACTAAGCGGTAACGGGTTCAACCAATGTATTTTTGCTTCATACAGGAGATTGCTTTTATTATGCCGCTGGGCCTATTGTCAAGGCAGCAAATAAAAGGATTGCTAAAGCGTAAGGGTTCTGCTATTCGGTTGCCAATCTAATTTCCATCCGGAAATGGCCTTTTTCCGATGAGCTGCGTTCTCAGCGGGTTTACTTCCCAAAGGTTACCTTAAGTATGCCTCGTCATAAACCCTTGTGCGGCCTTGCTCAGCGACAAAATTGTGCATTTCTAAATTGGAAACTCATTCGTGCCGTTTGAGTTTACGGATGGGTACTAACTGTTTTAACGGAGGCGTTTTATGCCTAAAATACCGCCGGAAGAGGCTTATTCTTTTGATGACGTTCTTCTTATTCCAAATTATTCCGATGTGTTACCGAAGGACGTCAATGTCAGCACCCACCTGACGCGCAACATTAATTTGAGCATTCCGATTGTCAGCGCGGCCATGGACACCGTAACTGAGGCGGACACCGCCATCAGCATCGCTCGTGAAGGCGGCATGGGTTTCATTCACCGTAACATGAGCATCGAAAGCCAGGCCATGGAGGTTGACAAGGTCAAGAAATCTGAAAGCGGCATGATTGTCGATCCGGTCACCATAAATCCCGAACAGAAAGTAGGGGAAGTGCTCAAGATGATGGAAACATATCGCATTTCCGGGGTCCCGGTGACCAAAGGTGACCAGCTGGTGGGAATTGTGACCAACAGGGATTTGCGCTTTGAGACCGATCTTGATAAAAATGTCTCCGACGTAATGACCAAAGATAACCTGGTCACCGTATCGGAAGGCATTGGGCTGGAAGATTCCAAAAAGCTGCTGCATCAGCATCGCATTGAAAAGCTGCTGGTCGTCGGTCCCAAAGGACGATTGACGGGGTTGATTACCATCAAAGACATAGAGAAATTAAAAAAGTATCCGCATGCATGCAAGGATCGGATGGGGCGGCTGCGAGTCGGTGCTGCCGTCGGGGTGGGGCCGGACATGCAGGCTCGCACAGCAGCGCTTTTAAACTCCGGTGCAGATGTGATTTTAATTGATACGTCGCACGGGCATACCGAAAATGTGCTTAATGCTGTCCAACAGCTTAAAGGCAATCATAAAGAAATTGAGTTGATCGCCGGTAACGTGGGCACAGCCAAGGGTGCTGAAGATTTGATAAGTGCCGGCGTTGACGGTGTTAAAATCGGAATCGGCCCGGGTTCCATCTGCACCACCCGAATCGTGGCCGGGATCGGCGTCCCGCAATTTACGGCAATACAGAATTGTCGGGCTGTAAGCGCCAAAAGCGGCGTCCCCCTGATTGCAGACGGCGGCATCCGTTTTTCCGGTGATATTACCAAGGCGATCGGCGCCGGGGCACATTCCATAATGATCGGTGGCCTTTTTGCCGGCACCGAGGAAACGCCCGGAGAGCAGATTTTTTTTCAGGGGCGCAGTTATAAAGTCTACCGCGGTATGGGCTCCATTGAAGCCATGAAAAAAGGAAGCAAGGATCGCTACTATCAATCCGAAAAAGCGGAAGAGGACAAGCTGGTCCCGGAAGGCATTGTCGGCCGGGTTCCATACCGGGGATCTCTTTCCGCAACCATTTTCCAACTGGTAGGTGGATTAAAGGCCGGTATGGGCTATGTCGGCTGCCGCACGTTGGATGAGCTGCGCGAAAAAGCCCGTTTCGTGAAAGTCAGTGCTGCCGGAATGCGTGAAAGTCATGTTCACGATGTAATCATTACCAAGGAGGCGCCGAACTATTCACTCGAATAGTCGCCTGTTACCCACATCCGGTCATGCCATTTTTCTTTAGCAAGCGGAAATGTTTAAAAAAAGAGGATCGAAAAAAAAAATCAACTATGATATAAATATCGATGTCTTGCCCAATTGCCCTCACAAAAATTTGACCCAGGTTTAGCTTGTATTTTTATCCACATTCAATCTTGAAAAGAGATGTACATGACTGATGCCATACCGGAGTTTGTTCATTTGCATGTTCATACCCAGTACAGTCTTTTAGACGGTGCCATCCGCATCGATGATCTCTTGCGCCGAGTAGCCGAATTCGACATGAAAGCGGTCAGCGTTACCGATCACGGTACTATGTTTGGTGCGGTTGAGTTTTTTCAAAAGGCCAGTGCTGCCGGTATCAAGCCCATTATCGGCTGTGAGATTTATGTAGCCCCCCGAACGCGGTATGATAAGACCACGATAGACAACAAAGACCTTTCGCATTTAATTTTACTGGCCAAGGATGAAGAAGGGTATCGCAACCTGTGCAAGCTGGCGACCACTGCACAGCTTGACGGGTTTTATTACCGGCCGCGCATTGACAAGCAGATACTAAAAGAATGCAGCCGGGGCTTGATCGGGTTGACCGCTTGCCTGCATGGTGAGATTCCGCGTCGAATCAAGCAGGGAAATATCCATCGGGCTGAAGAAGCAGCGCGCGAATACAATGCCATTTTCGGGGAAAACAATTTTTTTCTGGAAGTACAAAACAACGGCATTGCAGAACAGGAAAAGGTCAATGAGGCCCTGTTGGACATCAGCCAGCGTTTGTCGATTCCGCTAGTGGCCAGCAACGATTGCCACTATCTTGACCAAAAAGACGTCAGGGCTCATGACGTCCTCTTATGTATTCAAACCGGCAAAACCGTTGAGGACAGCGAGCGCTTTAAGTTCCGGACCGATCAGCTCTATTTCAAATCGAAAGCTGAGATGTTTACGGCCTTCAAAGACTACCCCGGGGCGCTCAGTAATTCTGTGGATATTGCTGAGCGATGCAACATCAGCTTTGATTTCAAGACCTATCATTTTCCCCGGTTTGTCGATCCGTCCGGTCTGGACAGTGACACGCTTTTTGCCCAAAAGGTCCAGCAGGGTTTCAAACTGCGGATGCAGCGACTCAAAGATAAAAATCCCCAGATTGATGAAGGTTTGTATCAAGAGCGCCTGAGTTACGAGATGTCGGTCATACAGAAAATGGACTTTTCGGGCTATTTCTTGATTGTGGCTGATTTTATCCGTTACGCCAAAGAAAATAATATCCCAGTCGGTCCCGGGCGGGGTTCGGCTGCAGGCAGCCTGGTTGCCTACAGCCTGGGTATCACCGATCTGGACCCGATTGCCCACGGGTTGATTTTTGAGCGCTTTTTGAACCCGGCCCGCAAAAGCATGCCTGATATTGATGTCGATTTTTGTATCGACGGTCGAGAAGCTGTCTATAAATATGTCGTCGATAAATACGGGGGAGGAGACTACGTTGCCCAGATCATTACGTTTGGAAAGCTGAAAACCCGGGCCGTCATTCGGGATGTCGGAAGGGCCTTAAATATCGCACTGGCCGAGGTGGATGCCATCGCCAAAATGGTGCCTGATATTTTAAATATTAGCCTGGAGGAGGCCCTGGAACGGGAACCGCGTCTGCTCGAGCTGGCACGCCAGAAGCCCGAAATCGACGAGCTCATCGATATTTGCCGGGTGCTCGAAGGCCTACCGCGGCACGCGTCGACTCATGCGGCCGGTGTGGTGATCGCCGATCAGCCCCTGGTCAATTACATGCCGCTTTACCGCGGGAAAAAGGGTGAAGTGGTGACCCAGTACGATATGAAGATTGTCGAGAAAATCGGACTGGTAAAATTCGATTTTTTGGGCCTTCGAAACCTGACAGTGATTGCCAACACCCTTGACCTTATAGCCGCGCAGGGTCACGCCCCGCCGGATTTAGACAACATCGAATTGACCGATGCCGACACGTATCGCCTGCTGTCTGCCGGAGACACCACCGGGGTGTTTCAGCTTGAGAGCTCAGGCATGAAGGATTTGTTAGTGCGGCTCAGACCGGAAACTTTTGATGATGTGATTGCGCTCGTAGCGCTCTACCGCCCGGGGCCGATGGAAAGCGGCATGATAGATGACTATGTGGCCCGCAAGCACGGCCGCAAAAAAGTAGCGTATCTACTACCGCAGCTGGAACCGATTTTAAAAGAAACTTATGGCGTGATTGTCTACCAGGAGCAGGTCATGAAAATTGCCAGTGATCTGGCCAATTATTCTATGGCCGAGGCCGATGACCTGCGCAAGGCAATGGGAAAGAAGATCCCGGCAATTATGGCCGAGCACCGTGAGCGATTTGTGAGCGGGAGCGCTCTGAACCAAATTCCCGCCGAGCAGGCCGCACCAATCTTCAGTTTGATGGAAAAATTCGGCGGGTATGGATTTAATAAGTCCCACAGTGCCGCCTATGCGTTGATTGCCTATCAAACGGCCTACCTCAAGGCGCATTATCCTTTAGAATTTATGGCTTCATTGCTGACCAGCGAAATGCATTCCACCGATGGCGTGGTCAAATATATTGTCGAGTGCCGCCATCACGGTATTGCGGTCCAGCCACCGGACATCAATTACAGCCAGATGGCCTTCACGGTTGATGGTGACAAAATTCGATTTGGTCTGGTCGCCGTTAAGAATGTGGGGGAGGCGGCAATTGAGGCGATCGTCGAATCCCGTAAAGACGGCGTTTTTAATTCGATATTTGAATTTTGTGAACGCGTGGATTTAAAAAAAGTAAACAAGCGCGTCATCGAATCACTCGTCAAATGCGGTGCCTTCGATTCCACCGGCGCCAAACGATCTCAAATGATGGCAGCGCTGGAAGATGCGCTGGATTACGGTCAGCGGGTGCAAAAGGAACGGTTGGATCCTCAGATCGGTCTGTTTGACGGTGCTGTCAATCCGCAGGTCATCAATGCGCCGGCCCTGCCGGACATCGAGGAATGGTCTGAAAATCAGCGTCTTGCTTTTGAAAAAGAATCACTCGGGTTTTACGTCAGCGGGCATCCCCTGAAACGCTATGCGGATTTGCTTGACAAATTTACCAATGCCAATGCGATTTCAATTAAAGACCTTAAAAACGGTAACGCCGTTCGAATCGGCGGGCTGGTTCGCAGCAACAAGATTATCAAAACGAAAAGAGGGGATTTGATGGCGTTTGTGACCATTGAAGATCTGCATGGTGCGGTCGAGGCCACGGTTTTTGCTCGCGTCTACACCAGTGTAAGTGATTTGCTGGTTGAGGATAAAGCCATTTTTATTCAGGGCCAGGTTCAAAAAGACGAACAGTCGCTCAAAATACTGGCCGAAAAAGTGGTTGCCATGGAAAAAGCAGAAGAGATCTGGACGGCCAGCATCCATTTCAAAATTGAAGTTTCCCGTACCGATCGCCAGGCACTTGTCAGCCTTCAGGAGATCTTAAAGAAACACAAAGGCACCTGCCGCGCGTATCTGCATTTGCGTAGCGCAGATAAATCCGATGCAATTATAGCGCTGCCCAGCTCGATGAGACTGAAGGCCGGCGGCGCTTTGATGCGGGATGTAAACGAATTGCTGGGCTACAATGCGGTTGAAACCCTGTGCATGTCGGCCAAAACAGAACCCAGGCCCGATAATTATCGTTCCGGGTGGTTCAATAAAACCCGATAGTGCTATGCTTCGACATCGGCAAATTTTCCTTACCACGAAGGCACGAAAAAACGATAGCGCGAAAAAGGAGAAAATTTCGTGCTTTCGTGGTTGTCTTTTTGCTTTGGCAGTTCGTCGAAACCTTGGTAT
>JASFJF010000229.1:0-6554 GCA_050122255.1 Desulfobacterales bacterium | reverse complement strand
CTCCTGGATACACTACATGTAGTATAATTGATTTGACAATTATCTAGATATTGTTGTATAATAAATAAGTTAAGCGTTTCAAATTCTAAAAAAAGAAACTTTATTTTTGCAAATAAATTCTATCGATTTAAATTTTCTAAAATCAACCAAATAGGTAATAAAAACTATGAGCTACATCTCCTGCCCCAAAAGCAAGGCCAACAACAAAAAACATATCGCCATTTGCAAGCAATGTTCGCATCGCAAACTTTGTTCGTCATACCTTAATTACCGTCAACCGGAATTACCCTTGAAAAGATAAAGGGGGCCATGATGACCGATGAGATGCTATCCGAAGCGGAAGAAAAGCTTTTCAATGATCTTCGCGATGAGCCCTGCATCGTCTGCGGGGATCCTTACATGTATGTTCTGGGCAGTTATACACCGGAAAAGCCGCTAGAAGCCCCAAAACGGGGAGATAAAGCGCCTGTGCTTTACTATACGCTGTGCCAGAAATGCTTCAACAACGGCCGCATACCCACTGCCCGCATCGAAGCCGTATACCGCAATAAATTCGGCAAAAAAGCTGCCTGAAAAAAAAAACTGAAAACAGAAACCCCGCCTCTGGTTTAAATCAATATGCCCGATCAGGTTAATTTCCAACTGATGGCGGAGCCGATCAATGGAAAGCAGCCAACGAATATCACCTGCGGAGTCATGAGACCGGCGAATTTACGGCAATTCAGATATCACCTGTCGGAATTCCGCTTCCGGGAACGCCGGAAGCGTTTCGGTGCTGACCGCGCCGGCCGATCCGGTCGCCAGAATAACGTTGGCTGCGGTTTCGAGGTCCGGTGCATCTACAATGACCACATGGTCATATCGGCCCATTGTTAGGAAAAAACTGTCAACGGTTACGCTCATCGATTCACATAGCTGTTTAAATGTATCGAGCCGATTGGGACTTTCCTTGATTTTTTCAATTTGATGTGGCCTTCGATTAAATTTATGGGGATGCCAGTACCTGAATTCAGAATGGAGAGCAAATGAGAACAGCACAGAAGGAACAACGATGAAGATGAAGCGGAATCCATATTCGGGCGAGTAAGCTTCAGTATTGTTGATACGTTAGAATACCGCCTGTGTCAAGAAAATTGAATTGCACCATCCATCTTCATCTCTGCATTTTAGTGCCTGTTTTTTGTACTTTGTTTTTCGCTTTCAGTTGACTTAGACTACGTATTTTTTTTGCAGCTGTGCTTTGATTTCACGCACCAGGCTGTTCATTTTCCAGTCAATATTTAAACCCACCGAACTCATGCCGCCGACAACAATGGAATAGGCCGCTTTTTCCTGAATGCCAAAGTCTTTGGCAATGTCAAAAATGATGCCGGCTTCCGGTTTGGCCAATTTCCCGTCGGCTATGGCAATATCGGCCAGCCGCGATAGCACAAAGGTTTTGTGTCGGTCATCACCCTTTTCTGAAATTTCCTTGACGTTCTTACGGATTAAGTTGTCGATTTTAGTGGTGTCCTGCATGATTTCATGGATGACATCACCGGGTTCGTCGGTGAAGTACTTATGCAATATTTGAATGATGACTTTGATTTCCTCATCCATGATGACGGCTTCTGTCATGACCAGCTTGATGCCGGCAGCCGTCACCAATCTCATCGCCGCCAGATCCAGCGGGCGGCGTGGATAGCGCTTAATCCAGTTTACCCACTGATCGGTGGCATCTTCGAGATCGTTTAATTCCTTTTCGGAGAAATCCGATTCTCCTTTCATGACCTTGGCAAAAATGGGCGAATCGGCAAACATCTGCATGACTTTCAAACGCAGCGGCATCAGCGGGTGGGAGCGATAGTTGACTTCAAGTGCCTCGGGCTCCTCTTTGAGCGCATCTATTTGTTGCAGCAATGAATCCACATCTAGATTCAGGTTTTTTCCAGTAAGGCCGTAAGCCGTTTTCAGCATGGCCCGTGCGGCATTTTCAAAATCACCGCAGGCAATCAGCCCGATGCGATCTGTGCTGATCTCACATTTTTTGCGCCATCTCAGGAAGATATTTTCCCCCATGCTCGGTAGCAGGGTCACGCCCTGGCTGCCCGGGTTGGGGTTGATGAGATAATTCATGCGGTTGTGCTCGAACAGAAAATGGCCGAGTTCGTGTCCGAGAATAAATTGAATCTCCCGATCCTCCAGCTCTTCCAGGGCCGCGGAGGTAATGCCAATAATGAAGAAATTTTTATCTTCAGCTGGTTGAACATAGGCAAAAGCGTTGATGCTGTTCGAATTCAAACAAAAAACTTCATATTCGCCTTCCAGACCCAGCTTTTGCTTGGTTTCGGTAACGATGTTGAAGATGCGAGGTGAAATCGCCTGGCTGAGTAAAAAGGCGCCGTCTTTGAGCAATTGATTCCGAAAATTGGACTCTTCCAGTTTTTGCCGCTCTTCCGAGGTGGATATGATGCCTTCCAGATTATAATCCCTGAACAACAGCTCAACATCCTTCTTATCGCCCCTGTACCTGATGCGGTGTAGATCCATGCGGATAACTCCTTGTCTGATGTTGGTAAATCTTTAATTTGTAGCATTGTTTCCCCAGATTATTGCCTATGGGTTATATTTTTTTATTAAGCGAAATGCAATCATTATAATAAAATGCAAATTCTGATAAAACAGTTGAAATTTTGGCGGATCTGCAACTATAATGGTTACATTACCTGGAGATATTTTTACGACCATCTTAAATCTAACGAATTGACGGTGAGGGTTGCGATGAAACACCCTTTTAAAAAATTCACGGTCGATCGCGGGAGAGCCTACCGCGTTTGCGCCGTGTGTTTGGTTTATCTGCTGCTGGTGGGCTGCGCTGTGATGCCGGGTGGCTCGGTAAACACCTATCCAGCAGATTACCGAACAACGGTTCAGGCCAGCAATGATACCCTGGAAGAATTAAAAATACCGGTAACCGAAACGATTGCAGATGGCCTCAAAACCATTTTTAAAGCCCAGCGCGCTGATGGCACCCCCGTAGTTGTCAAAGTGGTTCGGATTGACCGCAATTCCACCGAAGTTTCGGTCAGGACCGGCAGCGTGGGATTTGGCGACCAGCGAGCAGCCATTCAAATAAATGAATTTATTAATGAGCGGCTGGATCCGAGCATTGCTGCCAGCTCCAGGCTTGGTTTTACTGAAGAGAACCTTGATAACAAAACCAATCAAAAGGCGGCTGCCGCACCCGCCGCCGGAGCCGGTGATCAGGCCTGGAATCGCAGCCCGCAAAAAGTCGCCGAGATGCTCCATGATTCGATTTTCATCATTTATTTCGATACGGATTCCAACGAGCTCAGCGATGAAGCCAAAGGAAAGCTGGATCGAGTTGTTGAAATTATGCGCAACAACCCGGCTGCAAGTGCCACTCTCAACGGCTATACCGATTCTTATGGAGCCAAGTCCTATAATGAAACGATCGCCGGTGTGCGCGCCATTATGGTCAAGTCCTATCTGGTGGACAATGGCATTTCGTCAGAAAGATTAAAGACCTTCGGTCACGGGGCCCAGAAATTTATCGGCTCCAACAAGACCCGCGAAGGCAGGCGCATGAACCGACGTGTGGAAATAGAAATGATCGGTGTAAAGCAACAATAGAAGCCCATTTGTCGCCACAGCGAATACTCGTATTGAACGACGGCAATCGAGTGAACATTATGTGCCGCAACAATTTGATCCGCCGTCACATTGCTCAGGCCGATGAATTTTACTTTGCCTGGGATTTTTTACATAAACCGCTTGCTTTTGGTTGTAGAGAGGGTTATGATTAAAGATGTCAATAAAGTCCCGCTGGCATGTGGCGGGATAGTTTCGTTCTGAAGGACACAAGGCATCCTCCAGTTAGAGACGTTGATAATTTTGAAGAAAGGAGGATGTTATCATGGCCAACGGAACAGTCAAGTGGTTTAATGATCGTAAAGGATTTGGCTTCATTGAGCAGGAAGACGGACCGGATGTATTCGTCCATCATTCCGCCATCAACATGAGCGGTTTCAAATCTCTTAATGAAGGCGACCGGGTTACTTTTGATATCGAGCAGGGTCAAAAAGGTCCTGCCGCTGCCAATGTGACAGTTGTCTAATTTTTTCCGAAGCGAAATAAAAAGGCATTCCTTGCTGGTGTGGGAGGAATGCCTTTTCTTTTGAGAAAACCCTGCAAAAAAAGCCTCAAAAACCGTAAAAATGAGATTTCGGTCAGCTCATGCGGCAGAGGGAATCTTTCTATTTCCTGCGGCCGGTCGTTTACGCCTGGAAAGCCATAAAAGAATACGGGCCTCAACGCCGGAACTGCAGGACATGGACGCTGCCAAATTGGAGATAGCCGTCGAATCCATACTGTCTCGCTTTTACATAATCAAAGAAAATGGCCAATGGAAATGGCATGGGAACCAGCGTTCCTGCTAACCATCATAAATGGACGACGATTGTTTCTGTAAACGCTCACTCTTGAACTCTTTTTCTCTGTGGTCAACCAACCCAAAATCCGCAAGCACGTACCTCAGGTCGCAGCACCGGGAACCTTTGACCTTTTAAAGATTGACATTTTTACGGACAAATTGTAGTATTTCAGGCATACCGATTGGCCGGGGGAATTTCTTAGATCGTTTGCGTGTTGATCATTGATTCGGAGAAAATATGCAGCTGACCCAGAGTGAAATGATTCAAATTTTAAGAAAGCGGGCGGGTCTTAACCAGGCCGAGTTGGGGTCCCGGGCCTTCAAGACGACCCTGGATTCGGGGCGTACGAAAATTAAAAACATCGAGTTGGCAAAACAGCGCGTTAGCGACGACGATCTCAAACGCATTGCGCAATGCCTGTAGGTGCCCGTACAACAGCTCCAGCCGTCCCCGGCCAGCAAAACAATTGGAGCCGCATCATCAACTGCTGGCATCCTGTTATCTCAAAAGGTTGTTGACATGTTTCCAGAATTGCAGGAGTATCTGGAAATGCTTGAAAAAGCGGCTGTGATAGACGATTTTGACCTGATCGAATATCTATCCATAAAAATTGCCGGCATCTGGCAAGACGGCCCTAAAACGGCGGCCCTGTCATCCAAGAAAACCGTCAAAACCACTTAAGAGAGGTCTGATCATGCCTGAACCATTTGAAGCTGTTGCCTGCAAGCGGGACCATTATCTTCAAATTATGTACAAAGCCCAGCGATTGAATGATCAGGTGCTAATTCAGCTTATTCTAAAAAAACTGGCCCGCCTGGGTCTGACCAACGCCATCACCACCGCCAGCGGCTGTACGGTTATTCCCTTCCCCAGCGTGCACGATGCTGCTGAACCCCGGAGATACGAGCCCACATCATGGTGGACGCTTTTTAAGTTGACTTTGGCTATTCCGGGCAGTGTCCTGGCTTTGTTTCTGGTCAGTTACTTTAGATGGGGGCCGGGCATTCATTGATTTTATGGTTTCAGGACATCCCTTGATCTGCGGTTTTTATTTTTCACCAGCCACCCACAATTTCACAGCACCCCCATGAATTTCGGCAATCAATGCAATGGCCCGTATTGTACAATTATACCTATCATGCGTACATTTATATAATAGGGTCTGGGTGTAAAAGCGCTTGCATTGAGTTGTCGCTTTGCCCGTGTCAGCATTTTTTCTTGGATGATAATTTTGTCGCTTCACACTTCCGCCACACAGCCTCCGTGGGTCCCGATACGGATGCCCTGCACGATGATGTGCCCCTGCCGCTGGCTTCCCTGACCCGTGCTTTCCATGCAGGCACGACAGCTTCCAAGATGCGCCTCCATACAAGATAAAGTAATTGGACTTGAAAGCCGATAACACAAATAAGCATCCATATTGTGGCCAAATCTTCGATTCGGGAAAACGCGCATGCCTGTTTATCAATTTTTCTGCAAAAAGCACGGCGGGTTTGAAAAAATCACCATCAAGGCGGAATGGGACAACATCCGCTGTCCCAAATGCGGTGAGAAACCCACAGTGGATCAAAAATGCAAATCAGAGCATAAAAGCTCAGGGGAACATATCTAGCAAACAACTTTTCATCTGCAAATAAATTTGCCTTTGAATCCTCCAAGTCGGGTTCATTTTATAAAAGTTATAATTTCATGGACGTGGCATGCGCTTATTTAACTGCTGTTTGGATAGCAATGTTTTCAACACATCCTCTTTTCCGACGACTCCAACAATTTTGTCACCCTCTACAACAGGCAGTGTGTGATACTTTTTGTCGACCATTAATCGGGCAACCTCTTCCATATCGGTATCCGGGCCAATCGTTACCGGGTTGGGTGTCATGGCCTGCTTCACCGTTAGGGCTGCTATTTTTTCAACCTCTTTATCAATCCGCTTCATGGATGTTAACGGTATAAAGCTCTCCAGTAACGTAAACACGGACGGGATGGGAATACTCTTTTGCTGGACGACAAGATCACTCTGGCACAGAATGCCGACGAGCCTGCCAAACGCATCGACCACCGGCAATCCGTTAATCCGCTTTTCTAAAAGAATTTTAGCGGCATTCGCAATCTCGGTATCAG